>JBHHZW010000285.1:0-3657 GCA_046758305.1 Bacteroidota bacterium
AAGAGCACTGTCTGCAAACTCATTGATGGAGAAGAAGTATCCAGCAACAAACCCACCTGTACCTGTATATCCGTCTTTGATATTCAAAATTAATATGATGATCTTTGGATCAGAATCTACATCAGGAGGATCACCGAATGTTTCAACATCTGTTTGGTAGATGCCTTTGTTGGGATCGGCAGGAGTGCGGCTATCGAAGGTAATCCGTATCGAATCGACCGCATCCTGTGTTACCCTGCCATTTCCTCCTACTTCCCACAGAGAATCCTCGACAAATATGTAGCTGTTTACGCCGACCGCTTGGCAGGTAGACTGGACTTGGTATTCCGAGCTATCCGTAGTGATAGTGATATCGGTTGCCCACCAAGTAGCTGGGTCACCAACTGAAAAATTCCATGCCGATCGCTTTGCAAGCGTTCGCCTTGATAGGGCTTCGGGATGTGCCTCCAGATACTGACGGATCTTCAATTCCTCTTCCCGAAGCAAATGTGAACCCGGAATAGGGTAGCTGTCCAGTTTTTCTAACACCGCTTGTGCTACTTGATTCAACGCTACTTCCTGTACCTGCGCCGCCGCAACAGCGGACGCGAACATCAGAGAAAAAATGCAGAAGCGTATATCCCTCATCTTTTATCCTCTTAATGTTGGTGAACGGAATCCGATTATCTTTCGGTTTCCAGACGTTCGAAACGCTCAACCGTAGCTGAGTTTTGGTTCTCCCCCCTCAGGATTTGCGAGCAGTAAAGACGTACTGGCATTCCCTGAAGCTTCAGAAGCTCCTCCTGCACCTTCTTCGAGCAGGAGAGAAGGTACACCTCTCCATTTGCATCCTCAACTGCGAGTCGTGCGAATGGCTCGTTTCCGGTGACGTAAATTCTACCCTGGATTATGCCTCCTGCCCTGTCCTCCTTGCTTCCTGCGCACGCGGTCAAGAGCAGGAGAATAGCAGGAAGATAAAGTGCACACGCTCTTGTCGACATGGTATCATCCTCGTGGAAAAAATGTTAAAAGGGGGGAATCAGCGTACTGGAGTTGCAAAAGAATCCTTGACAAAGATGGTCTAGCAAATGAACGTAGTTTCTCGAAAAGATGTGCACAAGATGGCGAAACCGGAAGAAAGAATCAAGCTACAAATCAGGTCTCAGGAAGTTTTGCAATTCTGTAAAGGATCCCCTTCGGGAAGCCTCACAATCGCCATCTGAGCTTTTTGCGAACTCCCTCTTCGACTTGTCGGAGCTCGAGATGCATTAATGCAACATACCGGAAAGCTAGGCCCATCCTCTGTTCCGACCGTCGTTCGGAGCACGGAAAAGGCCAACGATCAACTCTTGTCAACAGGTTCTTCGGCCTGGATATCATCGCCGAGGTACTGTTTTATTCTCTCGGCCATCTTCTCCCCGACGATCTCCTCGAGCTGCGCTTCCGTGGCGTGCTTCACGCCCTGGACGGATCCGAAGACCTCAAGTAGCAGTTTCGCTCGCTTCTTTCCGATGCCTTCTATCAGGTCGAGTTCTGTCTGAATCGTCCGCTTCGTGCGAACTTGGCGATGGTAGGTGACCGCAAACCGATGAGCCTCGTCGCGAATGTGCTGCAGCAGTCGAAGTCCTGAGGAAGTCTTGGGAATGTTTTGAGGATCGCTGGCACCCGGAACATAGACTTCCTCCAGTCTTTTTGCTAACCCGATGATGGGCTGATCCTTCAGTCCGAGTCTCTGGAGTACCTCGAGGGCACTCGAGAGTTGACCTTTTCCACCATCGACCATGATGAGGTCCGGCATGTCTCCTTGCTCTTCAAGAAGGCGGGAATACCTGCGCTCAACCACCTCACGCATGCTGGCAAAATCGTCCGCACCCACGACCGTCCGAATCTTAAACTTGCGGTACTGGCTCTTCTTCGGCCTGCCGTCCAAGAACGAGACCATCGAGGCGACGGCGTCGGCACCCTGGATGTTCGAGATATCAAAGCACTCGATCCGGCGCGGAGGCTTCTGCAAGCGAAGGTCGCGCTGGAGGGCTTTCACCGAATGAGGAATGTAGTCCGCCCGCTTCATCTTCTGCAGCTTCAGTTCATCGAGCAGGAATTTTGCATTCCGCGAACACATTTCGACAAGCTTCGCCTTCTCGCCAATCCTCGGAACAACGATTTCCACCCTGTCCCCACGTTTTTCCGTCAGCCATTCCTGCAAGGGAACAGCGCTCTCCACCGGGAGCGGAAGAAAGACCTCCTTCGGGATATAGTCTGCATCCAGGTAATACCGTTCGAAGAGACTCTCGAGAACCTCCTCCTGAAGTTTACCCTCCACACCGCTCATGTAAAAATGCTGTCGACCCACGAGCTTGCCATCGCGTATCTTGAACACGACACCGCAAGCATCGTCGCCATCGCCTGCAAGCGCCAAGATGTCTCGGTCGATTAAGTCGAGAGCAACCACTTTCTGCCTTTCCGTGTAAACACGGAGCGCCTCGAGCTTGTCCCGGGCAACCGCTGCTTCTTCATACTGTAACTCGTCGGACAGTCTCGACATTTCTTCCTCGAGAGTCTTCATCAAGCTCGCCGTCTTTCCCTTCAGCAGCTGCTCAACCTGCTTGATCATTTCGTTGTATTTCTCCCCGGAGATCAATCCCTCACAGGGTCCGTCGCATTTCTTGATATGATAGTCGAGACACAGCTTGATCTTCTTCTTCCGAATCGTCTCTTCGTCGATCCAGTAGTTGCAGCTCCGCACGCGAAAGATATCTCGGATCGTTTTGAGCGCATACCGCATCGTTTTCACGTCGGTGTATGGCCCGAAATAGCGTGACCCATCCTGAACGATCCGACGCGTGACAAACACACGCGGGAACGGCTCATTTGTGACGACGACGTACGGGTAGCTCTTGTCATCTTTCAGGTTGACGTTATACCGAGGTTTCTCTTGCTTGATGAGGTTGGCCTCGAGAATCAGAGCTTCAACTTCAGAATGGGTGGCAATAACCTCCACATCTGAGATCTTCGTGATCATCGCGTCGAGACGTGGGTCGGAGGATCGGGACTTTTTGAAGTACTGGCGAACTCGACTACGCAGGTTTTTCGCCTTCCCGACGTAGATGCCCTTACCGTCCGAACTCTTGAATTGGTACACACCGGGGCTCGTCGGGAGGCTGTCGAGCTTTTCCGAAAGAGAAACATCAGTGGTGCTGAATTCTATGTCGACCTTCCGCTCTTGCATTGCCAGAAAAACTTGCACCGCTGCAGCGATGTTACTGCCAGAGGGTAAAGGCTGTAGCGACCTTTCCAACCTTCCGACAATTTATCGCTTTTTCTGGCTTATTTCAAGAAGGACGCCGCTGGTTGATTTCGGATGGAGGAATGCAACCCGGTACTCGTCCGCACCGACGGTAGGCTTGTCTTGAAGGAGTTGAAATCCCGCTTCTTTGAGGCGATCGATTTCGGCGTGAATGTCGTCAACTTCAAACGAGATATGGTGGATACCTTCCCCGCGCTTCTCGAGGAACTTCGCGATTGGCGAATCGGGGGAGGTTGCTTTCGTCAGCTCAATCTTTGTTTCTCCAACCTGAAAGAACGCTACTTCCACTTTCTGCTGATCGACTCGCTCTCTCCCACCAGGTTCAACATCGAGCAGTCGGGAAAACAGTTTCGAGGATGTCTCCAGATCCT
>JBHHZW010000286.1:0-3650 GCA_046758305.1 Bacteroidota bacterium
GGCGGATGTTCTCGGTAGCGGGATCCGTTCCGGCAGCAACTTGATAAGCCAGTTGCAGTGATGCATCAGTGCCGGAAAGCTCTTCGCCGTGAATACTGTACATCATCCAAACGATTGCAGGAGTCGTGTCGATAATCTTTTGTGCCTGATCCTCGGATTCAGCTTTTCGAGGATCAGCCAATTTCGATATACCCTCTTGAATACCATCCAGTCGAGCCAGATTCCCTTCCGAACTCACGAGGAGATAATATAGCTTACGCTTTTCGTGAGTCTCGCCGGATTCGACCAAACGCACGCGCGGGGATTTTTCTGCCAATGTTTTCAAATATCGAATGGTTTCATCATATCTGACCGGTCTTTCCCCGAGCGAAAAACCAATCACTTCATCGGGAGTCGGGATTCCCCGGGCGTACTTGCCATTTGGATAGAAAGGAGTCTTCCCTTCCTGTGCGTAAACTCCCTGGAAAATCATGATTAGTGCGGAGCATACAATCCAGAACACAATCCATGTAGTTCGATCGCAATTTTTTCGAATCATAAATTAATACCTCCAGTTCGAATGTTATCTGAGATTGAGGAAATCGTCAAGTTCTGCAAGCCCGACTAGCGAGAAGTAGAGTGCTCAATAAAAATGATAAACACTGCAATTCCTGCGACCTAGATCGGACGACCCACGGATGTGCCAGGAGGGAGCGCGTGTTTTCTGCAAATTTAGTCGATTTCTCCACAGAATCAACGCTGCGATCCCATCAAGGCGAAATTGAGACACTTTGTGGTTGGATGAACCTCAAGGGTGACGGAGGTATTTGCCCCTCGAACAAACTGATGACATCCACAAACAACTCAAGCTCTTCTTACAGCTCCTCCGGCCTTTCGATCTCTTCGAGGAGCTTCAGGCTTTTTTCTGGAGAGAGGTAACAGAGTGCGACAAAGGATACTTCTTGAGTTTGAGAGGGTTTAATGACAAGCTTATTTGATTAAACTCATCTACGCGCAAGAGCTAAGACGCGTCCAGATGGGAACCTAGGGCATCTTGTTCAAGAGGTAAACCACCTCAACGTAAGGTACGGTAGAACGTGTTCCATCCGCATTTATGATTTCGGTCAGCCCCTTGATTCTCGCGATTATGTTCAAACGGGTGGTCTTCTTTGGAGGTGATACGTTGAAGTCAGCGTAGAATATATCCGCCCCTCTCATTACTGCTGACCTTGAGGTCTCAAATCTGACAACCGTACAATTCACCGCGATATGTTTACCCCTGTAGCCCAAAGGGTTAGTGAACAAATCGAGTTGAGTGATGGAAAGGTCCACATCAAATCGTTTCAGTGCCGCGGCATCTTGTGCTATTAATCGCTCCTGCCTGGTTCCTTCCTTCTCTGATTCTCTCTTCCTCTCTGCTCGTAGACGAGACCGGAGCTTTCTGATTTCTTGTTGCACACGACTTCGAAAAGGATCGTCACTGGACATTTGTGCGAAGTATGACTCCAGCATCCCGATTGCCCTACTTGTACTAGTGACCCTCTTCACCCTCGTCATCAACGATTCGTAAGCTTGTCGCTGCTCAACCCGGAGTTTGCCCTGAGACATTCTTTCGATATTCTTCCCCGCTGAGGGCGATGAGGGGAAAAACTTCACTAAGTCGGAGTACAACGTATACGCGGCCTCAAGTTGCTTCGATTGAAATGCTTCGTCAGCTTGACGCTGTTTTATCCTCTCAGCCACAGACATTATTGAGTCTTTAATCACCCGGCTGGATCTTGGGTATTGTGTGACAAAGCTGGATTGAAGACCAATTAATGTTTCGCTACGTTGGACTATTTCGCCCAGAGTCAATGAAGGTAATTGATTCACCAGATTGTCTGCCTCCCTTTGAAGGGCAGCAAGGGAACCGTCATAATTCACCGACAACACAATACTTATTGAGCCTTTCTTAACATGAGAGAGATACTCGGAGGTAAGAACCGTATGGGATCCCTTAATATCCTCACGCAACTTGATTTGACCACCGGATCCACACCCTTCTGTCTTGTCCTCTCCGCCAATAGCATAGACAACAATGCCGCGAACCCCTCTTCCTGGCACTTTGAGTCGGAATGAACCTTTCTTATCTGTGTATGACATTGCATACGCAGGTACCTCTCCTATGTCCTGACGGGGATATGCAGGTGTATACGCACAGATTGGAATACCTGACAAATCAACCTCTTCATCGAGAATATGGAAAACAGAACTTAATTCCCCTGAGTAACGGCTCTCCCCAAGGATTTCCTTGAGGCGAAGGTAGTTTACTTTATCTTCATATCGCAATTGCCGAACTTTCCCAGAAACAACAATATCGCTGGAAGCACAATGAGGAAGATTAAAGAGAAGCACTGGTAAAATTAATATTGACAATAGCCGTATCAGGCTGGGTAACAACTGAGTACAATTCCTGGCCTTGTTCATACAACACCTTTCCTTCGTCCGCGTCGATCTTAAGTTTGTTATAAGAAGAAATTCAGCTGAGTATCCAGGTATATTGTGTTTGTCAAGAACCCCGGTATAGCAAGATTCACCCGGCGAAAACATTACGGAAACAACATAGTAAAATTGCTCAAGAAAGTAAAGCAGTGCAGGCTCGTACCCCGACAAGTCGTGGAAAAAACCTGGCAGACGATCGAGCACATCGTTCTGGCCTTGTTGACAACTGCTCTACGAGCACTCCGTTCCGCCACGAAGTGGTGGCTTCGCCAAAGGAACACTTTGGCGACGCGACCCGCGAAGCGGTCCACGAAGTGATCCCTTCGGCGAAGCCACCCGCGAAGCGGTCACTTCGTGACACGTTGTGACGGGACCTCGGAGCGTGACACTTCGTGGCGTGTCGGAGCGGGACAACCGGCGAGTGACTGTCCCGCTGGGCGTGATAGTTGGAATTCTTATTGATTGATAGTGCTATAGTTCTTGTACCTATCTGATTTCAATGCCAATTTCTACGCCACAGAAGCAAACTGCTCCCCTTGGGAACTGATGTGTCGCCTTTCTCGTTATCCTCTTTGAAGTCACATCCAGGAGAAGAGAAATGAATCAGGTCCGATACATAAGGCAGCTCTTGATGAGCTCAATACTCACCCTGACTTATCTAACAGCAGGGTGCGCCCAGCAGTCGCTGAACGAATGGCAGCGGACCGATTTTACGAAGAGCTCCGTTGATTTAGACGAAATCATGTCCGGTGGTCCACCAAAGGATGGCATCCCTCCCATCGACAAGCCACTCTTTGTGAGTTTCGATGAGGCGGACAGCTGGCTTGCTGCCGTCGAACCCGTGATTGGTCTGGACATTGACGGCGAGGCTCGTGCCTATCCGCTTCAGATCCTTACTTGGCATGAAATCGTGAACGACATCATTGCCGACACCCCTGTCAGCGTCACCTTTTGCCCGTTGTGCAACGCTGCCATCGCTTTTGACAGGCGCGTCGAGCACGAAGGGAAAATGCTCGTTTTAGATTTCGGAACGACAGGGAAACTACGCAAGAGCGATCTGGTCATGTACGACCGCCAAACAGAATCCTGGTGGCAGCAATTCACCGGAGAGGCGATTGTCGGGGAACTCACCGGCACCGAGCTGACTCTGCTCGCAGCACCTCTCATCTCCTATAAGCAATTTAGGGAAA
>JBHHZW010000287.1:0-3648 GCA_046758305.1 Bacteroidota bacterium
CCGAACGTATGTCAAACGGTGTTCCGATACTACGAGTTTTGCCCCGCCCGCGGAAACCGATGGCTTTGGCCATCATCTGCTCTTCGCACATCCTTACGCAAAGCCCACAAAGGATGCAATCCTCATACTCCTGCCTGAAGCGCTGTTGGCGCACCCCATGGGCTGCGGCCAGGTCCTGGATTGTTTTCGACTGCGGGCACGATGCCAACAGGAGCTCCAGAACCATCTTGCGGGCCCTGACGACTCGGGACGATGCCGTTCGTACCTTGAGTCTTTCCTCAGCCGGATAGGTACAAGATGAGACCAGTTTAGCTTTCGGGCCCTCTCCGATCTCGACCACACATAATCGACAAGCGCCGTAGGGCGAAAGGCCGTCCATATGGCACAGGGTCGGGATGGGGAACCCAAGAGACCTCGATGATTCAAGCAGAGTTGTACCTTCCTCTACTGAAATATTTAAACCGTTGATGGTAAGATTAATCATAACATTCTATCCTGTTTTGAAGTCCTAAAACCTAACCAGTGTTTGAACGAAAACTATAAATTATAGTCGTCATTGCGAGTTCCGCGCTTTTCAGCGGGACGAAGCAATCTCCTTCCGTGCCTAAGCAGGAGATTGCTTCGCTGAGAAGTGCTCGCAATGACAGCAAAAATGGAGTTTCCGGTCAATCACTAACTAATAACTTCTATTGCTTCAAACTTGCAAACACTCTTGCAAGCTCCGCACCTGATGCATTTTTCTGGATCGATAACATGTAGTTCTTTCTTATTGCCGGTTATTGCCGCCTCTGGGCAGATTTTTACACAAACTCTGCAACCTGTACAGAGTTCATTAATCAAATAGGTAATGAGATCCTTGCAAACACCCGCAGGACACCGTTTATTTTTAATGTGTTCGAGGTACTCATTCCGGAAGTACCGAAGCGTGGAAAGCACGGGGTTTGGCGCCGTCTGTCCCAGGCCACACATTGAGGTATCTTTCACTACGTAGCCTAATTCTTCAAGAAGTTCCAGTTGGTAGAGCGCTCCTTGACCCTTTGAGATATCATCGAGAATCTCATGCATACGCTGAGTGCCTTTGCGGCAGGTGTAACACTTGCCGCATGACTCATCCTTGAGGAAGTTCATAAAATATTTGGCCACATCGACCATGCAGGTATTATCGTCCATGACGATCAAGCCACCGGACCCCATAATCGATCCAGCTTCTGTCAAACTGTCGTAGTCGATAGGCAGATTAAATTTTTCAGCCGGGATACAGCCACCTGACGGACCACCTGTTTGCACGGCCTTTATCTTCGCCTTACCAACGGGGCCACCGCCGATGCCGTTGATAATCTCACCTATGGTGATACCCATCGGAACCTCGACTAAGCCGGTATACTTGACCTTTCCGACCAAGCTGAATATCTTCGTGCCGGAGTTTCCCTTCGTACCAATCTTTGCATACTTTTGGGATCCCTCCTTGATGATGACCGGAATGTTGGCCCAGGTTTCAACGTTGTTGATCGCAGTAGGCTTGCCATCGATGCCTTTCTGGACCGGAAAGGGTGGGCGTTGGCGTGGCTCCCCTATCTTTCCCTCGACAGACCTAATCAACGCGGTTTCTTCACCGCACACAAATGCGCCGGCACCTCTTACGAGTTTAATGTCAAATGAAAACCCGCTTCCCAGGATATCGTCTCCCAGAAGACCTAGTGCACGCGCCTGGCGCAGTGCGATGATCAGATGCTTAATAGCCAGCGGATACTCGTTACGGACGTAGATTATACCTTCTGTTGCACCGGTTGCGTAAGCACCGATTAGCATTCCTTCAATAATGCCATGCGGATTGCCCTCGAGCACACTGCGATCCATATAAGCCCCAGGGTCCCCTTCGTCCGAATTGCACACGAGGAACTTTCCACCGCCGTTCGACCGCTTCGCCAACAATTCCCATTTGAGACCGGTGGGGAAACCAGCACCGCCACGGCCGCGCAGCCCGGATGCTTTGACCTCTTCCACCACCGACTCCGGGCTTCCATTTTCTAAAATCTTGATCAATGATGAATATCCGTCTTTGTGAATGTAGTCGTAAATACGAATTGGGTCGACTTTCTCGTTGCAGGCAAGGATAGTACGAACCTGCCTCTTAAAGAAGGGTATGTCTTTCTGCTTCTCCACCGGTTTTTCGGTTTCTGAGTCTACGAATAGTAAATCATCGAGAACCTTGTCTTTTGCCACAGCCTCTACAATTCGCACCATATCCCTAAGTGTAACCTTAGGATAAAAGGTTCCATAAGGCTCCAGGAGTACTGATGGTTCCATCTGACAGAATCCGTGGCAGCCTGTGATGCGCAGGTGAATTTTCCTAGTAAGCTCTTTAGTCAATAACTCCCGTTTAATTATTCTGATCAAGTCATTAGCGCCACTCGCTTGTGCGCAAGTACCCGTTGGAATAACAATGGTCGGGATATTAACATCCTGACTGATAATTAGATGCTCCTGAAATGCCTTGAAATGATCGATGGATTTAAGTCTTTCCACAATCTTACCCGTTTCTATCTGCTGAAGATTTCTTTGGTTAACATGATTCGGCTTTACTTCGTTCTGTCACAAATTCTCAGCGTTAAGATCCAACATATGTCCCTTGCAGCCACGGCGCGAGCAGATCTGTACAATGCCACCGCCACGAACGATCATAGGTACTATCGGTGCGTTACACTCCGGACAAAGCGAGGCACTGGTAAGCTCTGCGTGGCAATGTGGACAAAAAAAGTTGACCACCGTGTCCAATGGGGCTTCGTACGCGGATTCGATGGTGTAACTGCCGTAAAGGCAAGACAGTCGGAGCCAGCCATGCTTGTGCCCGAAAGAGATCGTAACTCGAATGGATGGGTGGCCATCGACTAGATATTCCGGGTCCATCAGGCTGTGGTTACACCGTGGACAGCTAACCTCGACCGGGAAAATGCGCTGGTCAGTTTTGACATCGACTTTGTCGAGACCGACGTGGACTTTCTTTAAAATTTTTTTCACTTTCGAAGTGTTGACGTCTGAGAAGTAATGGCCGTCTACAACGACGATCGGTCCGATTGCGCAGGCACCCAGGCAGTTCACTCTCTCCAGCGTAAATTCATTGTCCGAAGTTGTTTCACCGGTCCTGATTTTCAGTTGCCTTTCGAACTCCTCGACAATGATCGGAGCGCCGCGGACGTGACAAGCCGTGCCCAAACATGCTGATACAAGATGTTTCCCCCTGGGCTTCAAACTGAACGATTTATAGAACGAAGCGATGCCATAGATGTCAACTAGAGAGCGACCTGTTCTATTGGCAACTACCCTAAGAGCATCTTTCGGAAGAAAGCCGTATCTAGCCTGAATCTCTTGAAGTATGGAAATGATTCCACCTCGCTCTTCCTTATGTTTTTCCACTATTTTTACACTATCATCCATTTCCCATTTCTCCTTATAGGAGACGCTGACCCCGAATGCTTCCGGGGTTAGCGTTTGTTCGGTATAAAAAGACACTAACCTGTTGAAAAAGGTCAGCGTCTTAGATAACTTCTAAGAAGATACTGTTAACTAATGATGACCGTGTTGACCATTCTATCGGTACTCCTCACAGTGCCAAACACCCTCAACTGGTTTAGGAAAGACGCAAGTGTG
>JBHHZW010000288.1:0-3648 GCA_046758305.1 Bacteroidota bacterium
GACACCTCCTTCGCAAATATAGTATCTTTTCTTGGTGTCCGAAATAGCGGGGGAAAATCAGAATGCTTAAGGCCCAAGGTACTACCAGTGGGCTAGTGTACGTAGATTACTATTACAACATCAACGGCGCCATCTCAAACTACCCCGGGACGAGCAATCAGGGTGTTCAGATACGCAGAGGATATCTGGGGCTATTGCTCGCTGGAGAAGACCATCATGGATTTCCGCGGCATCGCAACCTCTCGAGATCTTGGCTTATCGTTGAAGGGCAAGCTGGACTAAGGCGGAGTGTTCAACTACTGGGTGATGGTGGCAAACAACTCCGGAAATCGCAGCAACATTTTCTCTTTCGGCAGTACCGCAGTGAGCGTTGATGATCAGAACAAACACCGGTACTACGGTCATCTTCACTTCAAGCCGAAGAGACTTTTCCAACCGAACGACATTCTCCATGTGACCATCTATTGGGATTTCGGCCCGTGGACGTTCGACCGTGACAATTTCACGTTCGCAGGTTTTGTCGTGTACGACTACCGCGCCATCTTTAGCATTGGAGTCGAGGGGTTGCGCCAAACTCGCCGGAAGCAGGGCCTGAGAGGCGTAGATCAGGCTCGCTACGGAATTTCGGGATTCGGATGGATTGCAGTGGGGCTGCAGGTCAATCTGATCGGGCAAGTGGATTTCTGGGATCCGGACACGAAGGTACGCGACGAGGAGAATCTATTTCTTATCGGAGGCATCGACTGCAGCGTTGAAGAGGATGTCCATATCATCCTGAACCTCGAACTTCAGACATACACGGCCCACTGGGTCGATGCCGATGTCCTTGCACGCATTACGTTCTTTTATATCTTCCAGTGAACAGCAGGAGAAGTGCCGAACAGCGCCTGAAAAGCCATCAACATCCTTTCAGCCCAAAACTGCCTATTTAGCGTGCAGATCGTCTGCTCTACTTGCCCCCCAGCGATCCATAAGTGATTGTCTTGCTTCGAATTCCGTTGCTTTCTTTCACGGAAAGAATTATATTTGTTCCACGCGTTTCACGGACCACAATCCCCATTCCGTCAGACGGAGTTGCAGCATGCTCAAAGTTTTCCACTGCGGAGACGTAGCTTCCCCCGTTTCCGACGGAAAAAACCACCCTGATTATCAACTCCTTGTGCCATACCAGCTAGTCTTAGTCCCGCTCATTCGAGCGGGATTGGAATGGGCATCCCGCCAGAAAACATAGTGTCAGGATCGGTCCGCCGGGGGAGGAATAGTTGGAGGGGTCCAAGTCTTAAATGCAGGCCCGCGATCATTCGAAGAAGCCGTGAAGTTTGATTAATGCGTGAACCGATGGCATCGCCCCGAAGGAAGAAGTCCCCCTCGGGGCCACTTCGTACTCCAAAGGAGCCATTTCTCACGAAGTGCGGCGAAGCCGCCCGCGAAGCCGTCACTTTCCCGAAGGCCCCGAAGAGGTCCCTTCAGGAGACTCCTTTCCGAAGGAACACTTTGGCGAAGCTACCACTTCGTAGCGTGTCGGAGCGTGACACTTCTGCCAGAGGCATCCACGAAGTGGTGGTTTTGCCGCACCTCGCGGGTGGACCGCTTCGCGGGTGGGGGGCTTCGTCCGTTAATTCGTGAGGAGCCTTGCAAAACGAATGGATTTTGTTCTCTGGGCATGTCGAAGCTTGCACATCTTCTCGACAGTAGTTTGGTTGGGCGGATTGTTTTTCCAGGGAGTGGTCAGTGCGCCGGTGATCCTCGCGGAGGGTATAGAATTCAAAGATCTCGACCGAAAAATGCACAACCGGTTCATGCCCTTCATCTGGACGAGCGTCTGGACTATCTTCGTTACCGGCTTCGTCATGATGCTCCTGAGTCCGCGATTTGTCTGGTTCGAATACGAAAGCACGTGGTCGAGATTCTTGCTCGGCAAGCAGCTGTGCTACGCCGTGATGATTGGTCTGACAGTGTCATCGGACAGAGCATGGAGAAGGATCAAAGCATTGAGTCAAGCAGAGCATGGCGGGGACTCTTCTCCGCAGATTGACCAAGCGAGAAGACGGTTCGTGCGGTCAAGTCGCAGGAACATTGCGTTCGCCATCCTTGCGCTGCTCTTCACGGCGGGGCTCGACGTGTACTGATCGGGAGGAGAGACGTTTGGGTAAGATCATCACCATCGCAAACCAGAATGGCGGAGTCGGAAAAACGACGACTGCTGTCAACCTGGCGGCGTGTCTTGCCGTTGCGGAACGACCGACGTTACTCGTTGATACTGACCCACAGGCGAACGCCACGAGTGGACTCGGAATCAATCCTGATCGAGGAAAGACAACATACGAAGTTCTTCTCAATGGTCTCAGCATCAGTGAGGCTATCGTGCCCACTCAGGTGCCGTATCTTTTCGCCGTCCCCTCCCACATCGACCTCGTTGGTGCAGAAATCGAAATGGTCGAGACGGAGGGTCGCGAGCGGGTGATGAGGAAGGCGCTCGCGCCGCTCCCGGAACAGTACGAGTACATTCTCATCGACTGTCCGCCCTCCCTTGGACTTCTGACCGTCAACGCGCTCACAGCGGCCCATTCGGTTCTTATCCCCGTCCAGTGTGAGTATTACGCCCTTGAGGGACTCGGTCAGCTGCTTAACACCATCACGATTATCAAGAAAAATCTCAATCCAGAGCTGGAGATTGAGGGCGTTCTTCTCACGATGTATGATAGCCGTCTTCGGCTCTCAAATCAGATAGTCGAGGAGGTGAAACGTTATTTCGGTTCCAAAGTCTTTACCACCATCGTATCGCGCAATGTTCGGCTGACGGAGGCTCCGAGTTTCGGAAAACCGATCATCCTGTATGATGCCCTATCGACTGGTACGAAGAACTACATGGCGCTCGCCCAGGAAGTCTTGAAACGGAATAATCACAACGAATGAAGGGATGTCTCGTATGGCAAAACCTAGAACGGTCTTGGGAAAAGGCCTCGATGCGCTGATACCTAAGCCAGAGGCTTATGAGCCTATGGCTCAGAGGACGCCCAGGGGGGATACAGTGGCGCGACCGGGCCTTCGCCATCCAGCGTCCGACTCCGAGGTCATCGCTCACCTTGAGATATCGCAGATCCAGCCCAATCCATACCAGCCGCGCGCCGATTTCGATGAAGTGGCGCTCGATGAACTCAAACGGTCGATACAAGAAAAAGGTGTTATTCAAGCGATCACCGTGCGTCGGACCGATGACGGGTCGTATCAGATGATCTCCGGTGAACGGCGGATCCGTGCGGCAAGAGAAGCTGGGCTTGCCACCATCCCGGCCTACGTGAGGACAGTGAAGTCTGAGGAGGAGATGTTGGAGCTCGCGCTCATCGAGAACCTCCAGCGTGAGCATCTCAACCCGATTGAAATCGGCATTTCCTATCAGCGGTTAATCGACGAGTGCCGCCTGACTCAAGAGGAGATTGCGCAGAAAATCGTTAAAGACCGCACGACGGTTACGAACTTCATCCGCTTGCTCAAGTTACCCGATCAGATTCAGCAGAGCTTGAGACAGGGCAAACTCACGATGGGCCATGCGCGGGCTCTCGTTAGTATCCCAGACGAGAAGACGCAGCTGCGGCTATTCGAACGCATCGTGAAGCAAGGTCTTTCCGTCCGAAGTGTAGAGCAACT
>JBHHZW010000289.1:0-3640 GCA_046758305.1 Bacteroidota bacterium
ATCAGGACGGGCGGTCTTCAAGTACTCTAGTGCTGCCTCACAGGTCTCAAACGTCTCCACCGTGTAACCAAACTTTTTGAGGTTCATCTTGACAAGACGGAGAATAAGGGGATCGTCATCGACCGCGACGATGATACCTTTTGTCTGTTCAGCCCGGAGCTCCCAGAGAATGAGAGCCTCAAGTCCCAGATGCTCTTCCATCGTAATGCCAAACTTCTCGCGAAGTTGCCTGAGACTCTGCTCTTCCTGAGGGGACACATCTCCGGACTTCCATGCCTCTTTCACCGCCGCAACGTACGCATCGTGTTTGACCTTCTGTTCCAACTCATTGTGTTTCTCATCAGAAATTTCGAGGAGAGTTCGCAAGGAGCTCAGGTATTCTTTTTCTTGCTCGGATAGGAGCCCGTCCCGCCACGCTCCCACGAGCGCGAGAAAGTACCGGTAGAATACATCCTCCTCCCGTTGTCTGGCCTCCTCCTCTGCCCTACGCTGTAATTCTTCATCTCGTCGACGGTGGGCTTCTTCCTCAACACGGCGAAGGATTGACCCGCTATCAAGCTTCTGTGATTCTTCTGCCAACTTCTTTCGACGTTGAGCGACCTCCTTGCGCCGCTTATCCTCCTTCAGCTGGTCCTCAATCTCTTTTGCCAGCTCCATCTTCGTTCGGGCAGCAAGGGCGTTCTCATTCTCCGGGTCAACACGAATGACACGGTCTATCTCTAGCAACGCCTTGTCGAATTCACCCTTCTCATAGTACTCGGAGGCAAGTCGCAGATGTTCCGTAATATCAATTTCGGTTGCCATAGACATTGAACGATATTAGTGGCAAGAATCCGTATTTGCAAAATAAGAAAGACAGCGATTCAATGTCAACGATCTTATCTCCTCCGGTGCGCGGCGATGTGCGTTCACAGCGATCCGCCGTCCAATCTCGCGGACCACTACTCCCACCACTTCAGGATCTCATACGCAAACCTACTTGCAGCAACTTTGGCAGCGATCTCGAGAGCCTTGCTGCTGTAGGCAAATTTGGGGGTCCCCTTCAGCTCGAAGAAACTGCTGGGCGCACCCGCGAACAGAACTGTTCCCAGGATATCTGCCGTTCCGCGACCCGTTACGAGCGAGGTTTGCACTGGAGCGTCCTGATAGACAACAACCAATCCGTGAAATAAGAAATTTCCAGCTATCTTGACTTTTCCCTTGATGATAAGAACTCCCCATCCTGTTACGTTTCCCGTGATCGATACGAAACCCCCGGTCCCTCCGTTGACAAAGATGATCTTCGGGTCGCTTACACTCCCCCACGTGACTCCGTTGATTTTCGCCCCTGCTCCGTACGTGTAGTCGGCATTCGCCATGTAGTAGTCAACGAACTGGCTCACATCAGGCAAGTTGCTTGAGGACCGTATACTCGTGGGCGTTCCGACAATCGAGGATTTCGCCGACGTCCCACTCACAACGGTGGTGCTTTCGACCACGCTGGGTACAGTCACGCCGGGAAGTCCCGGACCGACTACATTACCGAACAAGTCGTGATCCCGACCGTCAATTTTTGCGTCGCCCCTCATGAGGAATCTGACACGATCGACATTGAGGGCAACCGCAGATTCCACGAAGGGAATTCCCGCCGTTTTCTTTTTCAGCGTTACATACATCACATACGATGCATCCATAAACCACGACCGAGCGACCATGTTCACCGTATCTCCCACAGACGTCGTGTCAACACGCCACCGGCCGAGGCCAAATGTTCCTTCGTACGGGGACGTCCTGTGCAGCTCGATTTCCCGGAGAGCAATGTTCACTGCGCTGTGCGCAATGTTCCGAGCGTTGGTGTACGCGTAGTACGATGAAAAGTTATCCGTCGCCTCCACACTGCGCTGCGTGATGATATACGTGAAGATACCCACGGCGAACGAGAGGCCCAAGATCATCAAGATTGCCATTTTCCCCATCTTCTTCTCCCCCCGCTGTTTAGAGATTGCGCGGATAGATCCGCTTTTCCCAGTACGCCCCTGGATAGGTCGTATCCCCGGCTACGGTCGGAATGATGCTTTCCACCACGAACTTGACCTGGATAGATCTGATGTATGCCGTCGAGTCGACCGGTGTCGATAGTTGGTTCCCGATAGAATCATAATACTCCATCAAGAACAACGTCACCCCCAGGTTTGCCCCGGCCTCCGGCTCATCGTTCAACAGCCGATAGAGGATGAAGGTATTCGGGTTCAGTCCAACGCGCTCCACTGGTTCCTTCGTGTAGTATTGAATCTTATCGGTGGTGCCGTTTCGGTCGAGGTCAGAGTAAAAGGTAAGTCGGGTCGAATCGGCCAACATGATCTTCGGCCCCGCATCCACCCCGTAGCCGATCTTCAGGAAATCCCATTCGATCAACCGGGCTACCTCCACCGCGTTCCGCTGTGTGTTCAAGGTCGAGGTCGACCAAAACGTCCAGTCCGACACGCTCGCATTCACCGCCACCACGGCCAGGATGAGAATGCCGAGAATAAACGTTGACCCAACGATGTCCATTAACGTGGACGTTCCCATGCCACTGCTCCTATCCGGCCTGCCCCGACAAAGTCGGGGCTTGTCCGACTATGCACGCCCCCCGACTTTGTCAGGGTTCGGGCGGGCTAAAAGGATTGATGATACACGCTCAAGTCTTCTAACCGTAAGGGATGCGGCATACTCGTCGGATGCGAGACTTCCACCACGATTTTCTTGTAGAATGTCCGAGTTCCATACGGCTGTGGATAGTCAAAATTGTATCCCGTCGTGCTCGGGTCGGGGATATAGTAGATCGAATCAACCACAAAGAATGTCCCCATCCTGGGGGTCACCACCTGTTTAGCGTTTTGTTCCTGGAAGTAATTGTAATCATCGATGTCGTCGAAATTCGGATAGACTTCCCCCAGCTCCGGTCCGAGCAACGAAGGAGAGGTCAGACTATCGGCGTAGAACACCCGTTTGATGATGGTCTTCTCGTCAAATTTTTTCGTCGCGATCTCATCCAGCATCGACTGAGCCACCGAGAGTGCGTTCACTGTCGCTTCGGACTCCAGCAATGAATCGCTCGAGGAGAGTATTGTGCTATTTACTGAAAGTGTGATAAAGGACAGTAACATCATAGCCGCGATCATCAAAAGAAGTTGTCCAGTGTTCATGACCTGACCCTCTCTTCACCCTTGAGCGGAAGCCTCATAAGCTTGCGGCTTAGAACCGAAAACCCAAGCTTCCGAAATCGATCAAGCGCCCCGCTTCTCGTCCGAACGATGTATTATTCTCAACGGGCAGAGAAGCGATTGGGGAGAAGTGGGACTTCAGCATCCGATCAATCCCTCGCAGAATCCTCGCGTGTACAAACGTTCCGTAAGACTATGACGTATGATCTTGAAGGGAGAATACCGCCAATATGCCGAGTCGACTTCCTGATGTCAAGGAGGCAGGAACCCTCGGCGTTCATCCTTAAGCTATATACGCGAATATCAATTCACCGTGATTGGAATCACTCCCACGCGCATCCGAAACCGTTCGTGTAAGTCCTTCTCTCAGGGATAATTAGTTCTCGCTGAAAAAGTCAGAAAAATTTTTTCACAGGTGAAAAACCTGCGGACGTGTGTGTGATATTACGCCATCG
>JBHHZW010000290.1:0-3634 GCA_046758305.1 Bacteroidota bacterium
GCCCCAGCAGCGATTCGATCGCCGGAAGGAGTCGCTCCGACTGGCTCATCGCGGCAGGGAACGACAGCTCCCCCACCGGTTCATGGCCGCGGCAGAGCGCGACACACCCCATCTCTGTGGCCGTGTCTATCCCTAGGGTCAGCATCGCTGACATTACCCATTCTATGGAAAACGGCTTCGATTTTCAAACCCGGCTTGGGTTGAGGGATGTAGAGATGAGGCTATCGATAGATAATCCTTTATATTAAGATGGAGCACAGAACAGTCGGTGACTGATTAAGCTATAGGTGGGTTGACGACGCTGTAGGAGTTCAGTAAACTCCGGAATGATGGAAATGAAGGGTAAGTCAGGAGAAAAGAGCAGGGAACGTCCGCTTGGAGCCGAGGATAAACAAACCTCAAAAGTTATGCCTGACGACGACCTGCCTCAACCGACTGCCGAGGGTATCCCGGCTGCTGATTTTAGGACAGATACAACTGATGATCTAACAACGACTACCAGGACTTATCCGGTTAAGTTGTCGGATCAAGACCGGGGCGACTTCGTAGTCCAAGTCCGGGCTAACACACTGTATAGATGCCGTCGCTTACTCTCAAAAATTAAAGAAGCGCGGTTCCCAATTAATGACTTGCTTCTTGCCGTATCAATGTTGTGTGTCGGGGCGTCAGTTAGTGCGTGGCAGAGTGGAGTTGTACGTTGTACTAGGCAGTTCGAGAGGGATAGCGTTCTATATTCTGATCCCTATAATAGGGATCGGGACGCTCGTGGCCTACTTTTTCAGACGGAGTACTTCGATTAAGAAACCTTCTGAGATTGCGGATGAAGTTCTCAAAGAGCTACCTGATCCTGATAGGGTTTCGGATCTTGGAAGTGAGCAATGAATCTGAATGATCTGAGCACTCAACTGCTGTACACCACTGTACCGATCTGGGTTGAATATGCGGAAATCGATGGCGAGTTTCTAATCCGTCATATGGACCCGCGTAATGATCTAGCAGCTGTTCCAATTGGCTCTCTTCTAAATCAAATGGAGGTGTCGGGAAGATATCCCTTCTACCGTGCGATTACACCTGACTTGATCCCGGAAAGAGATGTTCTGGAGAATCTTGCAGCGATAGAGGAGATAACCTTTATAGGCTATCCAAGTGGTCTCTATGACGAGCATAATGTGACGCCAATCGTCAGACGGGGAATCACTGCAACACCCCCATGGAACAACTTTAGGGGACAGCCCGCATTTCTCATCGATGCAGGGGTGTTTCCGGGGTCTAGTGGTAGCCCTGTTTTTCTGCTTAACCAGGGAAGCTATAGCAGTGGTGGCGGGTTAGTAGTCGGTTCTCGTCTCTTATTCCTCGGGGTGTTATCGGAGTCGATCGTTCGTAGCGAATCTAAAGACCAGCAGGTCTTCTTGGGACTCGGGAAAGTGATCAAGAGCTATCAGGTAAGGCTTTTTGCAGAAGAGGTGGTAGAACGTCTGCTCACGCAGCGTTCTTAGGATCGGGGCGAGCAAGTTTCTCATAACGTGAGTCTGAGTCTGCTGGCTTCATGGATAAGCGACCATGAGCAAGAAAGGAGAAATAGAGATGAACTCCCTTCTACAGCGTATTTCCGTTGACCCCAATGTCTGTTTCGGCAAACCCTGTATTCGTGGCACCCGCATCTGGGTATCCCTGATTCTTGATTTCCTGGCCACCGGGATGAGCATTGAGGAGGTTCTCGAAGAGTACCCTCAATTGACAGAGGAGGATGTTCGCGCAGCCATCGCTTACGGAGCCGAGATGTCCCGAGAAAGATATGTTGACATCCCCGTTGAGGCGACAGAATGAGGTTCAAACTCGATGAGAACTTTGGAACTCGCACTCAGCAACTTTTCCGCACTGCAGAACACGATGTTCAAACAGTTCGGAGTCAGGAGTTACAGGGATGTTCAGATCAGCATCTCTATGAGGTATGTTGTACTGAACAGCGCTGTTTGGTCACGCTGGACCTGGATTTCGCGGATGTAACCCGCTTCCCACCTGATCAAGCGAATGGCATCGCTGTCATTCGTGTCCCTCGTAATCCTAGCCTTGCTCTTCTGGAACAACTGGTTCAGCGGTTTCTTCAAGCACTCACCCGAATGTCGGTGGAGAAAAAGCTGTGGATTGTTGAGATCGATCGGATTCGGATACATCAGACAGAAGCAGAGGAACTGTGATAGACAAAAAAAGGAGATTTGACTTGAACCGGGAAGAACAGCTGGGAACTCTGTTGAGAAATGAGACGGTCACGCTGGAACCAGCGGACCCGAGCAACGTCGAGTTCCTGATCCAGTGGACCCTCGATCCCGTCGCACAAGGTCCTTACAAGCGGGTTCCCGATATCAGCGAGGACGGGTTTCGAACGCTCTTTCTCCACAGTCCGGACCGCTGGTACTTTCTCATCCGAACGAGCTCAGACAGTCGGCCGTTGGGAAGGTTTTATTACAGAAAGTGGCAGTTTCATCCGGATCCTGAGAAGATCGACTGGGAACTGAACATCTTCATCGCCGATCCTGGAGAGCGAGGTAAAGGCTATGGTACCTCCGTTCAAGCGCTGGCGATGGAGTTTCTTCTCGGATTATCACAGACTCACAGTGTGTTCGCTTATACCATGGTGAAGAACACCGCCGAGCGGCGTTCGTTGCAAAAGGCGGGCTTTGAAAAGCTCGGCCGTCTACCGTCCGACTACTATCGGGTCGATGCGCCCCCAGGCGAGTGGGTGTTGTACGCTCGAAAGGGGAACCAGCAATGAGATCTTTCTATTTTATGGGTTGCCCCGGATGAATGAGGAGGTAGTTCAATGAGGAAATTACTTCTTGTTTTAATCATTTTTTCAAGCATATCGTTTCAGCTATATGCCGCACGTGAGGAATACTTTCATGCGATCGGATTTTCAGATTCAGGAGCATATTTCGCTTACGAAAAGATCATCATCCCCGACCCTCTCCCGTTCGCCTTTTATGAGTTCACGATTCTAAATACGGATGAGCGTTTCGCAGTTTTTCAAGTCCGGTTGGACCTTGAGAAAACCTTCGGAGATTCTTTCGAGCTCTATGGATGTATTCAAGGAATGACAACATTTACATTTGATTTTGATTGTTTTGAAAATTTCTTGCGGGGCCGTTTGGAATATATCACTCAACCAGCATTTGAACAGTACGATATAACAAAGGGTCAATTAGGAGATTATATCAGCAATGAAAACGGCTCAAACAGGATTAAAATTTCCGACAATCAAAGTATCATTTTAGAAGCGATAAAAACAGGTGAAGAAAATTCATTGTCAGTGGAAATCCAAAAAATAAAGATACTTTTAGCGGATGGAGGTGAATCCCGACTTATTCATGCGGATGGAAAATCGCCATTGGGTAGTGAAGGGGCTTACCGTCATCGCATCACGGAGATTTACAAATTTAGTGATAGAGTCGTGATCGTTGTGGAGGCAAACACTCCGGGATTTGAGGGCGCAAACAACGAGATTTTTGTCTTTATCACTTTTACTGATTAGAGAATCTATACCCGTGCCAAGATCCCTTTGAGCAGGGTCAGGGCGGCCGCCTTGTCGAGCGGTTCGTTTTGATTGCCACACTTCGGAGAGTAAATGCAGGAGGGA
>JBHHZW010000291.1:0-3630 GCA_046758305.1 Bacteroidota bacterium
GGACGAGCAAAGAAAGTGACAAAGAAATCGCACCGGCGGAACGGCCGGCAGAAGTTTGACTTGCTCGCCCGGTCCTCTCAATGTATAGCCCCGTTCTCGTGGCGTCTGCCCGCCAGTGTTTGTGGCGGGCAAGTCTTTCGGCTTCGCTTCGCCAGCTGAGTAACTGCAGACTGCTCGCTCAGGTAGTAAAGATTTACTTATGGTTGGCTCAGGGATCCGCCCACACACCCACGGCTCAATGCGTGTATGTCGCATAAGGTCTATAAACAGAAGTATAGAGGGTCGATTCGCGCATCGAGAACAACGAGAACTTCGCGTAAAGTAAGTCCAAACAAGAGACTTTCGGTTTTTCGTAATTGGCTTTTTGCGGTTTTCCATCTTAGATTGGAGTCAGAAGTTATATCTTCAGGTGACCTGCGTCACACAGCGTATTATCGCGGACTGAGCTGCTCTTCGCCAATCCTTTATAAATCACAGGCGGACATGATTGCGGTGCAGGGAACCGACGATTCTTCTATCAAATCACTTCAAGAAGATGAACAGGAGCTCAAACAATGCCGTGAGTGACTCTCCGAATTCTTGCCGGTGGGTGAATTCACTATCTCATTCACGATGTCCAGTACCTTGGGCAAGATTCGCTTCAAAAACATCGCAGGGGGGCACAGTCCCGTTACTCAAACCTTCGGGTTAGCCACGGCAGCAGATATAAAGCATCTGATATTGTATCACCATGATACTAGGTGGGCGATAACGATTTGGACACGATAAGAGAGAACGCTACGTTCTTGTTTCGCAAGAACGATCGGAACATTCGGTGTACCTCTCCACATGAAGGGTTGACCATGGCTTTCTAAAGCAAGGCGAGGAGGTAGTGATGAGCCTGATTCTCACCGTTTCGATAGTGATTCGGCTACTAGCGATGACCTGGTCTATTGTTCTGCTACGGCACATTCGCGATTGGCGTATGGCTTTTCTCACGGTGATGCTGGGACTGATGGCCATACGACAGGCCCTCACACTGCTGACAGAAAAGGAATCTTGGGCGATTTCGGTCGCTGGGCCTGCGACCGAGTTGCCCGGTCTAGCAGTTAGCGTGATGGCGTTCTTCGCTGTCTATTGGTTGGAGCGTATTATCACCGAGCGCAAGCAGGCGGAGGAGGAGTTGCAAAAACGCAGAGATGAGAATACAAGATTAGGTGTGATCGCTGACGAGCAAAAAAAACTCCAGGAATGGTTAGATACATTTGACACATTTGTCGGAAAATTCGATCCAAATGGCGTAATGATTTTTTGTAACGAGGTCCCAATTAAAGCAGCCGGAGTTACCAAAGGCGACGTATTTGGTAAATACTTTCCCGACACTAAGTGGTGGTCACATTCTGAAATAGAAAGGGCGAGAATTGTAGAATGTGTTGAAAGAGCGAGGGCCGGTTTGTCAAGCAGGATAGAGACGAACTTTAGGAACGCAGATGACAACCCGGTGCCCATTATCTTTAATTGCCAACCCGTAATGGATGATGACGGAACCGTTAAATATATTACTGCCGAAGGAAAGACAATCATTGAGGAGACACGGTTGCGTACTGAGCTGCTAGAAGCGAAAGAAGGTTTGGAAATACGGGTGAAGGAACGAACTTCTGAGTTGGTCGAAGCGAATGAAAAATTGAGGAAGGAGATTGCCGAGCGCAAGCGGATGGAGGGTGAACTCAAAGCTCGGGCGCGTCAGCAGGAAGCGGTGGCCGAACTCGGTCAGCACGCTCTGGTGGGGACTGAGTTGTCTACGCTGATGGACGAAACCGTCGCCCTCGTTGCTCAAACCCTCGCGGTGGAGTATTGCAAGGTTTTGGAACTCCTTCCGGACGGCAATGCTTTGCTTCTGCGTGCGGGTGTGGGTTGGAAGGAAGGATACGTGCGGCACGCGACAGTGCCCGCGAAGAACGATTCACAAGCGGGCTACACCCTGATTTGCAGTGGGCCCGTAATCGTTGAAGATCTACGGGAGGAAACGCGATTCAGTGGACCTCAACTGCTTTTCGATCATGGGGTAGTGAGTGGCATGAGCGTCATCATCCCGGGTCGTAGCGCGCCTTTTGGCGTGTTGGGCGCCCATACAGCTAAGCGAAGGTCCTTCACCAAAGATGACGCTCACTTCCTCCAGGCCATTGCTAACGTGCTTGCGACGGGGATTGAGCGCAAGCGGGCGGAGGAGGCAATACAAGAGAGCGAAGAAAGATATCGCTCATTAACCGACGACGTGCTTGACAGTTCAGCGGTTGGCATTTTTATCCTCGATTGTGACTTCAAGGTTGTATGGGTGAACCAGCCGTTGGAACGCTACTTTGGCCTGCGAAGGGAAGACATTCTCGGCAAGGATAAGCGACAGGTTATTCGCGAACGTATCAAGCAGATCTTTGAGGATCCGGACGGCTTTACCAAGAAGGTACTCGCTACTTATGACAATAACACCTACATCGAGAACTTCGAGTGCCATGTGCTCTTTGCCGGGGAGCGCCAAGAACGCTGGCTTGAACATCGGAGCCAGCCGATCCGATCAGGCCTGTATGCCGGAGGTCGTATCGAACATTACTATGACATCACAGAGCGCAAGGGGGCAGAGAAGGAGATCAGCATGCTTGCTCATGCCGTCAAGAGCATCGCTGAGTGCGTGAACATAACTGACATGCAAGATAAAATCTTCTTTGTGAATGAAGCGTTCCTCAAGACCTATGGATATGAGGAACATGAACTCATCGGAAAGCCCATCTCAATTGTGCGTTCTGAGAACAACCCTCCTGAGCTCGCAAAAGAGGTTCTTGGGGCCACACTCCAAGGCGGTTGGCAAGGGGAGCTCTTGAACCGAAGAAAGGACGGCAGCGACTTCCCGGTTTTTCTCTCAACATCGATTGTCCGGGACGAAAAGGCGCAACCGGTTGCGCTGATTGGTGTTGGCAGTGATATCACCGAACGCAAGCGCGTAGAGGAACAGATCCAGGAACAAGCTGCCCTCATTGACATCGCGACGGATGCCATTCTGGTCCGAGACCTGGAAGACCACATCCTATTCTGGAATGTAGGAGCTACTCACCTGTATGGCTGGCCTCCACAGGAATCCATTGGAAAGAAAGTTACGGAACTCTTGTACAGGATTACACCACCTCGGTTTCAGGAAGCCAAGAAAATTCTTCTGGAGCAAGGAGAATGGCAAGGTGAACTGCAGCAGGTAACGATGGACGGCAATGACATCGTCGTCGTCAGCCGGTGGACACTGATGCGCGACGCTGAAGGAAAGCCAAAATCGGTCCTGGTTGTCAACACGGACATCACCGAGAAGAAAAAACTCGAGGGACAATTCCTTCGCATGCAGCGGATGGAAAGTATCGGCACACTTGCCGGTGGCGTTGCGCATGACCTGAACAATATCCTGGCCCCAATCCTAATGTCCGCACAGATGCTGAAAAGAAAACTTCCCGACGAGCAGAGTCAGCAGGTGCTCGCTACGGTCGAATCAAGTGCCGAACGCGGGGCGGATATAGTGAAGCAAGTGCTTACCTTCGCCAGGGGTGTCGAAGGAGAGCGTGTGGTGCTTCAAGTGAAGCATCTCATCAGAGATATAGAGAAAATCGTCAAGCA
>JBHHZW010000292.1:0-3623 GCA_046758305.1 Bacteroidota bacterium
GCTGATCAATCACTCCGGCGATCTTTTCGCTTTGGGCGGGCCGCAAGAAGGCGACGCTTGGGAGGTCCGCATCGCGGACCCATTGCAACCGGAGACAGCGATCACGAGCGTACGGCTCAGAGATGGTGCGCTGTCGACTTCAGGAAGTTATAGGAATTTCCTCGAAATCGAAGGTGAACGATTTGGGCACATCATGGACCCAAGAAATGGCTTTCCCCGCGATGCTGTCCTCAGCACCACGGCGATCACACCGAAAGGAGTCGATGCAGATGGCCTGTCGACTGCTGCTTTCGTCCTCGGTCCGCAGCGATTCGAGACCATCCTCAATCAGTTCAGCAACGTCGAGCTCATTTCGATCGTTCTGAGGGAAGGAAGACCCGATTTGAGATCTATGCGTTCACCTTCCAGTCGAGGAAGGTGCCGTAACGTTCGGTCAAGTGTGATCAGTAGCTAGCGAGGAATCGGTCGGGAATCAGATCTGGGGGTGGATTATGTGTGCGTTCAAAGGCGAAGCCTCCTTACTGCGGGCAAGGTGCTATTGATAGTCAGTGTGCGCACGGTTGCAAAAGGAGTCAGAATGTCTTATTTTAATCGTCGGTTTTGCCGCCGAGGAGGGAGCATATCGCAATAACGGAACACAAGGTCTACGAAGCGCTCCGCGAATGCTACGATCCGGAAATCCCCGTGAATGTCGTTGACCTCGGACTCGTCTACGAGGTCAAGATCATCGATGATTGGGTGGGAGTAAAAATGACGCTGACAGCACCTGGATGTCCTGCTCATTCCTGGATTTCCCAGAACGTGAAACAGCGGGTCATGCAGATTCCGGGAGTGAAGGACGCCGATGTGCGGATCGTCTGGGAACCTCAGTGGAATCCCAGCATGATGTCAGACGAAGCGAAAAAGATCTTGAATCGGCCGAGGTCATGACCACAAGCCACGTAGCTTCCCCTTTTTCAGAAGAGTGGGAATAATCCCATCGCAAATGCAGCACTTCTTTTTCTTGACCGTTCAGCTATTTACTTCTTGACACAGCACGGAAACTGACGCTATTCTTCCGGCGTTCGTTCTCTTCTGGGGTACAGCTCCGAGTCGATAGTTTTGTCCGATGTGGGGCGTTTAGGATTATCAGTGCCCCTCTTGATTTTTTTTAGTTTAGTTTATTTTTTCGTGTTCCGAAATTCTTGCAATCTGGGAGTCGCTTGTGTCAATTACTGTCACAGACCTCTCAAAATATTTTGGCGACGTGAAAGCGCTGGATGGGATATCGTTCACCATCCCCTCCGGACAAATTCTCGGCTTCCTGGGACCGAACGGCGCCGGGAAGACGACCACCATGCGGATCATCACCTCCTACCTCACCCCGACGGAAGGAACCGTGGAGATCGAAGGCCTGAACATTCGCGACCACGAAACTGAGGTGCGCAGGATGATCGGGTATCTTCCAGAGCAGAACCCACTCTATTACGATATGAACGTGCTTGACTACCTTGCGTATGCAGCTTCACTCCAGGGTCTTCCCAAGCGAGAGCTCGCAGCGAGAATCAAGAACATGGTCGGTCTCTGCGGTCTCGCCGAAGTGAAACACATGGACATCGGTCAGCTCTCGAAGGGCTACCGTCAGCGGGTGGGATTGGCTCAAGCCATGATCCACGATCCCAAAATCCTCATCCTCGACGAGCCCACCAGCGGGCTCGACCCGAACCAGATCGCCGAAATCCGAACTCTCATAAAGACACTCGGAAAAGAGAAAACGCTCGTCCTCTCCACCCACATTCTTCCCGAAGTCCAAGCCACCTGCGACCGGGTGCTCATCATCAATCGGGGAAAACTTGTGGCTGACGGATCACCGACAGAACTTCAGGCAAGTTTCCAGGGAAAAGAGCGGTTGCACATCGAGGTGAAGTCGACAGACGGCGTCTCCCTCGATGAACTCACGCAGGCTTTGGGTGCTCTGCCGAACGTCGAAGTGGTGACACCAGCGCCAAAACGAGGAGGAGACCTCGGTGTCATCGTCGAAACGAACAAGGGATTCGACGTCCGCGAAGAAGTCTATCGAGCCTGCGTCGAAAAAGGTTGGATCTTGATGGAGCTACACCGGGAGCAAACGAGTCTCGAAGAGATTTTCCGCCAACTCACGACGGAAGCGTAACCCCATGCTGAGGAACGTACAAACGATTTTCCTCAAAGAACTGAAATCGTTCTTCAACTCAGCCGTCGCTTATATCGTCATTGTTGTTTTCCTGGCGCTCCTCGGCTGGTTTTTCTGGAATGACGTTTTCGTGGTGAACCTCGCCACGCTCCGCCCACTCTTCGAAACAACTCCGTTCTTGCTGCTCTTCTTCGCTCCGGCTGTCACGATGCGGCTCATATCCGAAGAGGAGAAGATCGGAACGCTCGAGCTTCTGGTCACAAAGCCAGTGAGCGAATTCGACATCGTCGCTGGAAAATTCCTCGCGGCGTGGGCGCTCGTCCTCATTGCATTTGTCCCGACACTGACCTACTACATTAGCGTCTCCGCGCTCGGCGACCTCGATATCGGTCCTGTCATCGGCGGTTACCTCGGGCTGGCGCTCGTCGGTGCGGTCTACGTCAGCGTAGGGTTGTTCGGCTCGAGTCTCACCGAGAATCAGGTAGTCGCGTTCATCGTGAGTTTTCTCATCGTCTTCGTGTTCTTCCTGCTCGACAAGATCCTGATCTATCTACCCACGGAAATCGCTTCGGTTGTGGAATTCCTCGGAATCGATTATCACTTCGGCAACATCGCGCGGGGCGTGATCGATTCACGCGATGTGATCTACTACCTGTCCCTGATTGGGGTTTTCCTCTTGTTGGCTACCGTCTCGCTCCAACGACGCAGGTGGTAGCCACCAGCGCTTAATTCATGGCGAATCTCTCATGCACCCGAAAGAACAGAAAAAGCAGACGCTCCTTCGACTCGGCCTCATCGTCGGGATCCTGATTCTGACGAACATCATCTCCGTTCGATTCTTCTCCCGACTCGACCTCACGGAAGGCAACGTTTACACCCTTTCCGATGCCAGCAAGATGCTTGTCCGAAATCTTGAGGACAAATTTCTCGTGAAAGCTTTTTTCTCAAGCGAGCTTCCCCCACCGTACAACAACAACCGCCGATACCTGCAAGACCAGCTCGACGAATACCGCGCATACTCCGCCGGGAACTTCCAGTACGAATTCATCGATCCCATCAGCAAGTCGGAGCTGGAGCAGGAACCTCAACGGTATGGAATCCCTCCCGTTCAAGTGCAAGTGCTGAAAGAGAACAAGTTCCAGGTCGAGATGGCCTACATGGGCATCGTGATGCTGTACGGCGACAAGCACGAGGTCATCCCCGTGGTCGAGACGACCGGAAACCTGGAGTACGACATCAGCACGACCATCAAGAAGCTCTCGACAAAAGAGCTACCGAAAATTGGCCTCTCCTCGGGACACGGGGAACCCGCTCTTGATAGGCTGACCGTGCTGAGGCAAACGTTTGAGAAACAGTTTCAGGTCGAAGCAGTTGAACTAAAAGGCGGCAAGCCCGTCCCACCTGGCCTCGCAGCGCTGCTGATCGTCGGTCCGACTGAGAAATTCTCGGACGAAGAAAAATATCAAATCGA
>JBHHZW010000293.1:0-3609 GCA_046758305.1 Bacteroidota bacterium
ATATTCGAGCGGGTGTCTACAATGCAAAGTTCAGCATCCTCAGTTACAAGACTGTGATCGTGGAGGAAGTCACGATCTATCCTGACCTGCGGAATCGACTGGATGTCGAGCTTGAGCCCGCCGCGATAGAGCTCGAGCCAATTACGATCAAAGCCGAGCGACCTTTGATCCAAAGAGACCTTGCCGCCACAGCATACTGGATCGGCGAGACGAAGCTTGAAGAATTGCCGATTACGAGGTTTGAAGACGTGCTGTCACTCCAACCAGGAATCACTCTGGAGGGAAATGTGCGAGGTGGAAAAACGAACGATGTCGCATTCTTCGTCGACGGTTTGCCTGTACAAGACGTCATCGGCGGTGGCCTGGGGACAAGCTTACCCAGGCGTTCCATCTCAGGACTAACGATTTATACTGGTGGATTTGACTCAGAGTATGGGAATGCCCTCTCAGGGGTTGTCAACGTGGTGACGCGGAGCGGTGGGGACACACATTCATTCGAAGTGAGGTTGGAAAAAGATGACTGGCTTCCGGAAAAGTGGAATGAGAAGCAGGACGGGGCTACTGGGCTGGAACTTTCAGCAAGCGGACCGCTGGTCCCCGAAAAGGTATCGTATTTTACTTCGAACACCGTTTCCACTACTGATACGAGATGGTGGCAAGACTTTCGGCGATTTTTCCTCTCACCGGTCAGTCAAGATGTCACTGGCTTTACAAAGCTCGAGTATATCCGTTCTTCGAGGACTCGGCTGAGCGGTCAAGGCATCTACTCATTCCGCAAATGGCATGACTATGAGTTTAGCTGGCGTTTCAACCTCTCAGGTTTGCCTGTTCGGAAGAGAGATTCATACCGAGTAGCGGTCATGCTTTCCCACATGCTCACCGATAAGTCCTTCTTCAATATCAGCCTGAGTAGATTCTTCCTTCGTTCCCGAATCGGAGATGGATTCAATGAAGAAATCCTCGAGCCATTTGAATTTGACATGTTCCTGCGTTACATCATCGGGGGCCGCAGAAACTGGTTTGCCGACACCCGCCAGATCATCTACACATTTAAAGGTGATTTTAACCTGCAATTTGCAGGCCAGCACTTCATCAAGCTGGGAGCTGAACTTAACTTCTACGACATCTTTTCGGACGTGATTAAACTCGATCCGCAAACGACATATTTCGGAAAACCGATCATCGATGCATCCCTCCTGAACTATAGCAACAACTACCGGTACTTTCCTCGGACCGGCAGTATTTATCTGCAAGACAAGATTGACATTGTCCGCGAAGGCTCAAAGCTCAGTTTTGGTGTACGCTGGGATTTTCTTGATCCGAGAGCTTTGCGTCCGATCGTCGAATTCATCCCGACCACACAAGGCGAGTACGACCAACAGGTTGTCGGCAGCACCAGTGCCAGTTTCAAGCAGCAACTCAGTCCAAGGATAGCCTTCGCAGCGCCAATCGGTCCAATGAGTTTTTTCTTTGCGAACTTTGGTTACTATTTTCAGTTTCCACTGTTTGATTACCTTTACTCCGGTATCAGTCCGTCTCAATTGCGGTTCGGAGCAAAGAACGTGCTCGTGGGCAACCCGGATCTGGAACCGGAACGAACTGAATCCTGGGAGCTTGGGTTGAAACACGGAATTCGAGAGAACCTCCTCGCCTCCGCAACATATTTCAGGAAGGAATTTAAGAATCAGATCGATGCTAAGACGCTGATTCCCTTCGACAGCAAGGCGGCTGGAGACTTTGGCTTTGCGAGCTACGTGAACGTTGCGGACGCAAGTGCATCGGGAATCGAGTTTATTCTCGATCTGGAGCAGAACAAGCGAATATCGGGAAGTATTTCGTATACCTACATGACGACGGAAGGAGTGAGCGAACAGGCTAATCAAGCAATCAATTATGCTCAATGGGGGTTTCCACTGCCGGCAAGACCTTTTCCGCTGAGCTGGGACCAGCGCCATACGATCAAAGTGGATGCCCTGGTCAACCTTGCCTGGGGATTCGACGCAAGCGTAGTGGTGCTGTACAATTCTCCTCGACCGTACACATTCTATCCCACCCGAGATGGATTCACTCCTTCTGACACCTCGAAGGTGCTCATTCCGAACAACGCTCGAATGAGGGAGGTTACGATCGTTAACGTCAAGATTACGAGGCTTTTCGAGTTCGGCGAGAGGCACCGGTACAAAGTTACGGTTTTCATGGATGGGAGAAATCTGCTGGATACAAGAAATATACGATGGATGGATTCGAACGGCAGGATTGGGGGTGAACTCGGCGATCCGAGTGCATATTATGACCTACAGAGAATTCGAATCGGCGCAAGGTTTCAATTCTAGCGGTGTTGTACCTACCTCGCTTATGCCTCGGAAAAGCAGTCTCTTCCACGAAGCGACGGATCAAGCTCCTCGAGTATCAATATGAACTGCCGAAACGTGTGAGAGTGAGTCTTAAAGTTTAGGATTTACTTGGCCGGGAAGTGGCCGTGATGGTAGATGAGGAAAAGGTGGCGGGAAGGTATGAGGTCAGCTGGAATGCAAGTGGCTTTGCCAGCGGCATTTGTTTCTACCGGCTGCAGGCAGGAGGTTGCCAGTTGATTTCCAAAGTTAACGTTAGGGTATTAGGCTGCGGCATTCCGCTGCGTTCGATGTATTGCACAGTTCTGTCTAGTTGCAGTTAGGACGTTCCAATTGGTACCTAACATGAAAGCAGTTAATTTAATTCTAACGCTCCTTGTCTCAGTAGTACTTTTCAACTGCAATTCGGGCACATCTCCCGACACAGAACCACCAGTGTCCAGTGTTAGCTTCGCCGACCTAGAGATTGGTCAAGAATGGCTATATGCAGAGTGGGAGAAGCGCTATTCGGGAGAGCGTATGTTCACTGGTGATACCACCTCAGTCTCCGTCATTGCTAGAGAGGCTGGAATAATAACTTTCTATGAAAGTCCAGTCCATGTAGACTCCATTTCATCATGGGACAGTACCACTTTTAAGTTTCAACTCGAGGATTCAGTCTTGAGGCAAGTAGGAATAAATCGCTCACGTGTGTTTGGTTTTGTAGGAAATCATGACGGAATCCTGACACTCGCGCAGATCGATTCCAATCACGTAACGATAGACATCGACACGTCTTTGTATCTCATTCGAGAGCAAATTGGAAAGAGTCGGTTTGTGGGGTATTCTGACACCGTCGAATTGTTCTCAGACACATGTGAAGATGTCATCGTATATTACGATGAAACGCCTACGTATGTAGATGGATTCGGACATCTGGCGATATTCTCACGCGAAGAAGGCATGGAAGCAACAATATATTTTGGAGGATTTAGTGCCATAGAGCAATATGGATATAAATTGGTCAAGTGATGACCCGTCTAAGCGTTCACGCTACTCAGCAGCGTCGCTGGTCGACGAGGAAAAGTCAGCAGGGAGATATGAAGTAAGGTGGGATGCCAGTGGATCCTCCAGGGGTGTCTACTTCTACCGGATGCAGACAGGGGACCCTTCACAAGGCTCAGGGCAGTGGTTTGTGGAGACAAGGAAAATGGTGGTCGTAAAACAAAGCTCTAAGCTAGTGTTCGTAATTCGAGCAATTTGATCATTGGCTGCAAAT
>JBHHZW010000294.1:0-3603 GCA_046758305.1 Bacteroidota bacterium
TTTATGAAGTGCCTCTGCTCTTCCATAAGGAGGGGCTCGACGAGATCGTGATCGAAAAGCTCGGGCTGAAGTGTAGCGAACCGGACCTGAGAACGTGGAGGAAGTTTGTCAACAAAGTGAAAAACCCACTCGGAGAGGTGACGATCGGAATTTGCGGGAAGTATGTCGAGTTGCGCGATGCCTACAAGAGCATCGCTGAGGCATTCGTCCACGCCGGTGCCGAGAACAACGCGCGCGTGAACTTGGAGTGGATCGATTCGGAACTCATTGAACGGAACGGGGCACGCGAATACCTGAAAAACATTTCAGGACTTCTTGTGGCACCTGGTTTCGGCTCGCGGGGCATTGAAGGAAAGATCAAAGCAATCCAGTATGTGCGGCAGAACAACGTACCGTTCTTCGGAATCTGTCTGGGGTTACAGTGCGCAGTGATCGAGTATGCGCGTCACGTCTGTGGGCTCAAGGGGGCGAACAGCTCTGAGTTCCATCCGCATCCGAAGGACAACGTCATCGACATGATGCTGGAGCAGAAGAACGTGAAGGAGAAGGGCGGAACGATGCGGCTTGGGCAGTATCCGTGCCAAATTCAAAAAGGGACCAAGGCGCACCATGCGTACAAGAAAGAATTGGTCTCCGAGCGGCACCGTCACCGGTATGAGGTCAACAACAAGTACAGGCAAATTCTTGAAGATCACGGCATGATCATGAGTGGCGTCTGTCCGCAGAACAATCTTGTCGAGATCGTCGAGTTACCGAAGCACCGCTGGTTTGTAGGAGGCCAGTTCCATCCGGAGCTTAAATCGCGGGCGACGAGCGCGCATCCGCTGTTCCGTGAGTTCTTGCATGCTGCACTCGAGTACCAAGAGGATCGAAACCACCGGGATTGAATTCGGGAGAGGACACCCGAAGTTTGTTCGCGGTGGCGTGCGGCAAGGGATGCCCCCTCTCTGGTCTCAGTAATCCCCTTATGGGTTTCGGTTTACCCTGAGGGAATCGGGGTGTTACCGAAAGTTCCGAGGTTGCTTTTTCCTTCCGTGGCCTGTACTTTCCTTTTCAAGACCTGTCGGGAATTTCCGTCAACTTCATGAACATCCTCGTCACTGGTGGCAGCGGGCTTGTCGGGAGGTACGTCGTCGAAGAACTCGCCAAGCACAATAAGGTCGGGATCCTCGACGTCCAAGAACCCCCGAACCCAATCTACAAGTTTCACTGGGTTGACTTGTTGAACCTGCCCGCATGCCTCAAAGCGGTCGCAGGGTATGATGCGATCGTTCACGGCGCAGCGATTCCGCATCCTCTCGATCGTCCTGCTGAGAAAGTATTCACGGTGAACGTCGTCGGCACGTTTAACCTGCTCGAGGCCGCCGCGCGATCGGGAATCAAGAAGTTCGTCTTCCTCTCGAGTGAATCTACCCTCGGTTTCACGTTCGCGGAGAAACCGCTCGTTCCGGAGTACATACCGATCGACGAGCAGCATCCCTTACGCCCGCAGGACCCCTACGGCTTGAGCAAGCTCTTAGGGGAAGAGATGTGCCGCTCGTATGCTTTGCGATTCGGGATGCAAACCGTCTGCCTGCGAGAGCCCTGGATCTGGGTGCCCGAGGAACGGGAAATCGAAACGTACCGTCAGTTGAGACTGCATGCCGAACGGTGGCACAAACACCTGTGGTGCTATGTTCATGTGTTCGATGTCGCGCGAGCGGTCTTCCTCGCGCTGGAGAAGTCCCTCCCATCCAACCACGAAATTTTCTTCATCACGGCTGAAGAGAATTGGACAAGCGGCGATTCGCGCTCGCTGCTCAGCCGGTATTATCCTGCTGTCAAGAGCATTGCCGAGGATTTTAGCGGCTCTGCATCCCTCATTTCTTGCAACAAAGCGAGAAGGATGTTACAGTACTCACCGCGTTTCAGCTGGCGTGATGTTCTGGGAGCAGAATAGTGGCCCGACGAATCGTTCTCGACGTCGATGCAGGTGTTGATGATGCTCTTGCTGTCGTCTTAGCGTTCCGATCACCGGAGCTGCAGGTCGAAGCAGTTACGACGGTTGCGGGGAACGCTGAAGTATCCTGTTCTACTCGAAACGTGCAGCTTGTGGTTCAGATGCTTCAGCCTCCGGTCTCTTCCAAGATTGCACAGGGATCGGCGAGGCCACTTCACAGAGCTCTCGAGACAGCGCCGCAGGTTCACGGCCGTGACGGCTTGGGGAACGTTGCTTCGCAATATCCAAGGCCGAGAGTACCCGTTGTGCGCGAACGCGCCGTCGATGTCCTCCTGAACGTGGCTCGACAGCATCCACACAAGGTGACTCTCGTCGCCACGGGGCCACTTACGAACATTGCCAAAGCATTCCTGAAATCGAGGAAGGTTTTTGCGCTCTTCAGAGAACTCATCATCATGGGAGGGGCATTCTATCGTCCGGGGAATACCGGTCCGTTGGCTGAGTTCAACATGTTCGTCGATCCGGAGGCGGCGGCCATCGTCCTGACCAGCGGGCAACGAATTACGCTTGTTCCTCTCAATGTGACGGAAATGGCGTTGCTTCTGCGAAGCGACCTCACTCCAAGGGCAGTTCGTCGGAGCCGCTTTATGAAGTTTATCGAAAAGTTTACTACATTCACCATGAAGTATCATCAACGCACGGAGGGATTCCACGGTCTCTACTTGCATGACCCTCTGACATTGGGCGTTGCTATAGACAGGTCGCTGGTGCGATGCAGGAAGCTGCACGTCGATGTCGAAACCCGGAGTGTGCTGACTCGCGGTTTGACGATTGCATACGCGCGAGATGACTCCCAGCGGAAACCGATAATCGACGTGGCATTCGAAGTTGACGCAAATCGATTTCTCAAGCTATTCCGTTCGCGCGTCTTACAATAATGTCGATCTCTAGAGGCCGGTAGACATGATGGCGGTGTTACAGAGGAACGGTGATACTGGTTCATCGAGTCGCAGAGGATTCGAGGTTGGGCTTTGATGAAACAAATCGCCCCATTGATCGTGTCGGCTGTTTTGTTGTTGCTTCTGCCGGCCTGCGGCCGGGAGGAAAGTTTGCCTTCTGGCCCAGACACCATGCCCCCGATTCCGCCCGTCGGTCTTGCGGTTGTTTATTCTAGCGACGGAGAGGTGGGGATGTCCTGGAGGGCAAACCGAGAGGGAGATTTGGCAGGCTATCGCATCTACCGCGCTGAAGAACCTCAACCTGATACATTCCAGCTGATCGATGAGACGGATGTCGCACTGTATGTGGATAAGGGCCTGGAATACGAGATCACGTATTACTATGCAGTCAATGCGTTCGATCAACGCGGAAATGAGAGCAACCTGTCGAATGTCGTCTCCGCTCAGCCGATTAATGTTTCTCCCCCACGCCAGCCGCGAAACGTTCAAGTCCAGGCCCATAACCGGGATGACGGTGTCTTCATCTCCCTGATGTGGGATGCGAATACCGATGGCGACCTCCTGGGGTACTATGTGTATCGGTCCTTCGAGCCTCAGTTCGAGCCCGGTGTTCAATCGCTGTTCGATTCAACCTTCGTGCCCAGGTATCGCGATACTGTAGGGGTCGAAGTTGGAACATCAATCTATTACCGTATCACTGAGTTC
>JBHHZW010000295.1:0-3599 GCA_046758305.1 Bacteroidota bacterium
CGCCTATCTACTACCTTTTGTGGCTCATGCCGCGAACTTCGTAATGCCAAACTTCCGTACACGCCGACTATCCTTGGTCGGTGTGCACCGCGCGGGATAAAATGTTCAGCCGACAACCTCCGACTCTGTCGGGAACGTCGACCGAAGGTCCCCACCCGCGAAGCCCCGTGAAACGGGGCGAAGCGGTCCACTCACGAAGTGGCTCCTTTCCGAAGGAACACTTTGGCGAAGCCACCACCTTGTGGCGGGACTTCGGAGTGTGACACTTCGTGGCGTGTCGGAGGGGGACGATTCGCTGAGTCGACTCTCAGGATTCTCTAGCTGAGAACAGGTTCTGGAGCACGTCTTGAAATGCTTTCAGGGTGGTCTCGTCGAAAAGGACGAAATCGACTTCCTTCAAATGGGTTGCTTTCTCTAGGAGATTCACTGATTCGTCGATCATAATTTTGGCGCAGTGGCGAGCTGAAAAACCACCGACTCCCGTTCCGATGGCAGGAAATGAGATCGACTGGATCTTTTTCTCCTCTGCGAGCTTCAGAGTATTGAGGGTTGATTTCTTGATCTTTTCAGCGTCGGTGTGGAGGTCCTGACCCATGGCGGCCGCATGAATGACATATTTCGCCTTGAGTTTTCCGGCGCCCGTCAGGACTGCCCCTCCGACCTCGATCGGCCCCTGCGAAACGGCTTCGTGCTCGATTTCGGCGCCGCCTTTCCTCTTGATGGCGCCAGCAACGCCCGCTCCCATCCAGAGGTGGTTGTTGGCCGCATTGACGATCGCCTCGGTGTCTTGTTCTGTGATGTCACCTCGGAAGACTTTCAGTCTCCCTTTTCCGACTCTAACCTGCATACGGCTGACAACTTCTCCACTCTGTCCGGATTGCCAACTGAAGGTCCCCTCCCGCGAAGCCCCGTGAAACGGGGCGAAGCGGTCCACGAAGTGATCCCTTTGGCGAAGCCACTACCTTGTTGCGGGACTTCGAAGCGTGACACTTTGTGGTGGACTTTCGGAGCGGGACAACTTGTTGAAAGGAGTTTTCGACTATGCGCGGTTTCGAGGCCCTTCAGGACTTGAGCTTTACGGGAATGACGAACCGAATCGATGTCCCCTTCCCGACCTCGCTGTCGATTACAATGTGGCCTTTATGTTCGTCGAGCACTTTCTTCACGATCGCCATGCCGAGGCCCGTTCCGTGCGTCCTCCCATGGGTCACGAACGGTTCAAAGATGCGCCGCTTGACTTCCTCCGGCATTCCGGTGCCAGTATCAGTGAACTCGAAGTAGACTTCGCTGTCCCGGAGCTCCGTGCGGACGGTGAGTTTGCCGCCATTCGGCATGGCATCCCGCGCGTTGCTCGCGATGTTGTAGAACACGCGTGCCATCTTGTCCGAGTCGATGACTACTGGACCCGTGTACCGAAGGTTACGGATGAGTTCAATGTTGTGCTTCACGAGGTCCTTTTCGATGAAACCCATGATCGCTTCCATAATCTTGCCAAGTGGAACCTCTTCAAAATTTGTCGCACTGACGCCGAGAGAGAAGTCAAGAATCTCCTGCAGCATGTTCACGAGTCGATCGACCTGATAGATCATTACATCTGCGAGCTTCACTGCTTCCTCATTCCCCGATTTCTTCTTCATGACCTGTGCGTACACGCGGATCGTGTTCATGGGGTTCTTGATGTCATGGATGATCGAGCTCGCCATCCGTCCGATTGATGAGAGCCGCTCGCTCTTCACGAGTTCCTGCGCCATCTTCGCATTCTGGATCGCAATCGATGCGCCTGCTGACAGAGCATCGAGGAACTCAACGTCCTCGTCGGTAAACGTACCGGCGGTTTTCTTGTTCAGCATTTGAAAAACACCGACGATCTTGCCGTCTTTGTCCTTCATCGGCATCGTGAGCATGCTCTTCGTGACGTAGCCTGTCTCCTTGTCGATCTCCGGGTTGAAGCGCGGATCCTGGTAGGCGTCTGCTAAATTGATGACCTCTCCAGTACTAGCGACGCTGCCCGCGAGCCCTTTGCCGATGGGGAGACGAATTTCCACCATGTCTGCGCCCTGAGCCTCTTTTGACCATAGCTCGCCCTTGAGTTCGTCGATGAGATACACCGTGCCGCGGTCGGCGTTGACAGATTTCCGTGCGGTTTCAAGTATGACAGCGAGCAGCTTATCGATGTCGATCGTGGAGTTGACATTCTTCGTGGCTTCAATAAGGGAGTGGAGCCGGTCAAGCCGCCGAGATGCCTCATCGGTGTTCCGTTCGAGTTCGAGGATGAGCGTATCGTTGACAGTCCGTAGTCGGTTAGCCAGCGAACGAAGCATGTTGGTGTTTGCCTCCGGATGCCGCTTGCGGAGGGCGTCAAAATCAGCCTTTGGGAGGACAGCGAGCGTTGTTTCGTCGAGGGCGGTTGCGCTCGCGGAACGGGGAAGTCCGTCAATAATCTCCAGTTCTCCAAAGAAATCCCTCTCGTGGAGGATCCTCAGAACAGTTTCTTCACCGTATTTCGTTTTCTTCGAGAGCTTCACACGTCCGCTCAGGATCAAGTACAGCTCACTGCTGGAGCTGGCGTCTTGGAAGATGACGGAACCTGTCGTGTAGACCCGTTCCGAGAATTTCGCGAGTACTTTGCTCAAAGCCTGCTTGCTCAACCCCGTGAACAGCACGTTTGCTTTGACGAACTCTTTTCCGCGCGGTGAAAGGTTCATTCGCGTACCCTTACCAGCTTTCACTCCACAGCATTACATGACGTACCGCGGCACACCCTTCCCGCCATCCTCCAGGACATAGCACGTGTACGCAGGAGCCAAGAAGGATTCGGCTACCTGAATTGCCTCGGCTGGTGTTAATACGGGAACCATGCGCATCCGGGTCACCGATTCCGACGGCAACGACGACAGGAGCACGACGTGCACAGAGTCAAGTTTTTTCTGCAAGGAGAGTGCGGTATGGCCGTGCAGCGTGTACTGATTCAGCAAGTTTTTCGCCATATCTTTCCGGTCATGAAATCGAAACCAGTCGAGCAAAGTTTCAGACCCGATTCCTTCCCCGCATTCCGCCACGCAGAGGATCACACCACCTCTTTTGACTGCGTAGTATGCGTGCTGGATCGACTTATGAGTTTGGACGAAGTTGACGTCCTGAGGATATCCGCCAGCGCTCAAAATTACCATATCGGCCAGCTCACGCACGGGGATGGAATAGTATCCGTCGGCGATCAATGCCTCCCTGCGATGTGCCTGAATGATGTCTCCAGCGATGGCATGAAAAATATCGCCGTCTTCATTGAGAATCACTCCTACAAAAAAAATTGGCGGGTAGAATTGAACCGCATCAACGATGTCCTCATACACGGGATTTCCCTCGAGGTTGCCGTCAAAACAGAGCGGATGGAAATCTCCATCGCCCGTCAGCGTCAACCGGTGGTTCTGGACAATGGAGTCGTACGCGGCGACCCCTGGCATCACCGTCTTCGCGCCTCCACCGAAGCCGGCAAAATAATGGTGGTTGACCTCTGAAACGACGAGCACTTTGTCGGCATTGGTAACGGCCTGATGGATCGTCACTGGAGTGCCGCGCTCGGTTGTCCCCAGGGGAGTGAA
>JBHHZW010000296.1:0-3589 GCA_046758305.1 Bacteroidota bacterium
CCTTTTTGAAGAAAATTTTCGGAAGCAAAAGCGAGAAGGATATCAGGGCGATCCTTCCCATCGTAGCGGAAATTAACCACTACGTCGAGGATTTCCAGAAACTCTCTGACGAAGAGCTCAAGGGAAAAACCGACGAATTTCGCGGCCGAATCAAAGAAGCGACGAAGGAGCTGGAGGAGCAGATCTTCCAACTCAGGGAGAAGTTGAAGCAGCAGGAGTCGCTCGGCGAGCGTGAGTCGACGTACGAGGAGATCGAGGCGCTCGAGAAGGAGCTCGATGAGGTCGTCAAAGAAGCGTTGTGGGAGATTCTGCCCGAGGCCTACGCGGTTGTCAAGGAGACCTGTCGGCGACTCCTCGGAACGTCGTGGGAGGTGACGGGTCGCAAGATCGTGTGGGACATGGTTCCGTTTGATGTCCAGTTGATCGGGGCCGTTGTCCTCCATCAGGGGAAGATCGCTGAGATGGCGACGGGCGAAGGAAAAACGCTCGTCGCGACGATGCCGGCGTATCTGAACGCCCTCCCGGGCCGCGGCGTGCACATCGTGACGGTCAACGACTACCTCGCCTTTCGCGACAGCCAGTGGATGGGAAAAGTCTACGAGTTCCTCGGTCTGACGGTCGGCTGCATCCAGAACCAAATGGATTCCGCTCAGCGGCGCGCTCAGTACGCCTGTGACATCACCTACGGTACGAATAACGAGTTTGGGTTCGATTATCTTCGTGACAACATGGTTGTGACCAGGGAAGAACTGGTCCACCGCGAGCACAACTACGCGATCGTCGACGAAGTGGACTCCGTGCTCATCGACGAGGCACGGACGCCTTTGATCATCAGCGGTCCTGTGCGTTCGGAGGAGCACAAGTATAACGATATGAGGCCGCGCGTGGAGCGGCTTGTGCGGGCCCAGCAGAACTTTGTGACGAAGATTGTCGGAGATGCAGAGCGATTTCTCGCGGAGGGGAAAGAAGAGGAGGCAGGTGTTCAGCTCCTTCGCGCCTATCGAGGGTTGCCGAAGCACAATCGCCTTATGAAGCTGCTTTCGGAGCCCTCCAACAAGAAGCTCATGCATCAGACAGAGATGGAGTATCTACGTGATCAGTCTCGAAGAATGCATGAAATCGATGACGAGCTTCACTACGCGATCGATGAACGGAATCATACGATCAGCCTCACGGACAAGGGCCGCGAACTTCTATCCAGTGCAGGTGCAGATAAGGACTTCTTTGTGCTTCCAGATATCGGGACGGAGTTCAGCGTCATCGAGAACGATCCCTACCTCAGCTCCGAACAGAAGCAGCAGAGGAAAGACGAACTGAACAAGCTCTACGCAGAGCGGAGCGACCGCATCCATACTGTCCAACAGCTTCTCCGTGCTTACTCACTGTATGAGAGAGACGATGAGTACGTCGTCACCGAAGACGGCAAGGTCCTGATCGTCGATGAGTTCACGGGTCGTGTGCTGCCGGGACGAAGGTATTCTGACGGGCTGCATCAGGCCATTGAAGCGAAAGAGGGCGTGAAGGTCGAGCGCGACATGCAGACACTCGCCACGATCACGCTCCAGAACTACTTCCGGCTGTACAAGAAACTGGCCGGCATGACAGGTACCGCCGAAACTGAGGCTTCAGAGTTCTTCGAGATCTACAAGCTCGATGTGGTCGTCATTCCGACGAACAAGCCCGTCATTCGAGACGATTCCGACGACGTTGTCTACAAGACGAAGCGCGAAAAGTACAACGCGCTCATCGAGCAAATTGAGGAATTGCGTGCGAAGGGACGGCCGATCCTCGTAGGCACGACGAGCGTGGATGTGTCCGAGACGATCAGCCGCATGTTGAAACGCAAGGGCATACCGCACAACGTCCTGAACGCGAAGCAGCACCAGCGAGAGGCGGAGATCGTGGCGCACGCGGGGCTAGCCGGTCAGGTTACGATCGCGACTAACATGGCAGGCCGCGGGACGGATATTAAACTTGGCCCCGGCGTACGGGAGGTTGAGGGCCTGCACATCGTTGGTACGGAACGCCACGAGGCGCGACGCATCGACCGACAGCTCCGCGGACGGTCGGGACGACAGGGCGATCCCGGCTCTTCCGGCTTCTTCCTCTCCCTCGAAGATGATCTGATGCGGCTGTTCGGAAGCGACCGGATCGCGAACATCATGGAGCGGATGGGACTGAAGGAAGGCGAAGTCATTCAGCATCCGATGGTGACGCGGTCGGTCGAGCGAGCGCAGAAGAAGGTCGAAGAGAACAACTTTGCCATCCGGAAGCGACTGCTCGAGTACGACAACGTCATGAACCAGCAGCGTGAGGTCATCTACTCAAAACGTCGGCATGCGCTGCTTGGTGAGAGGCTCCGCGACGACGTCTTCGAAATGCTCGAGGATATGATCGACAAGCAGGTCGATGTGTATTACGATAATGGGGACATCGGTGGGCTGGTAGAAGATGTCCGGGCCAACCTGCTCGTGGATGTCCAATTCGAACCCGAGCAATTTCAGCAATTGGGTGTCAGTGGTGTGAAACGAGAAATCTACAAGGCGGCGCTCGATTTCTACAAGCGAAAAGAAGAGAAACTGGGTTCCGAGATGATGGCGATGCTCGAGAAGATGGTGATGCTCCAGGTGATTGACGAGAAATGGAAAGACCATCTGCGCGAGATGGACGATTTGAAGGAGGGAATCCATCTCCGAGCATACGGACAGAAAGATCCCCTGCTGGAATATAAATCCGAATCCTATCGCATGTTCGTAGAGTTACTCGACATGATCCAACGCGACGCGCTCAGTCTCGTCATAAAGCTGTTCCCGGAGACCCCGGAGCAGGTTCCGGCGCGTCGTCCCGTGCGTGCACCGCGCCCGGAAGAACTGACGCTCACGCACAGGTCAGCTCTCGGCATGGGATTTCAGGCGAATCGCGAGCCGGTCAGCAGTGCGGGAGCACCTCAGGCTCAGTCTCCAGCAGAGGCGAAGCCGGGAAAACCGCAGCCGGTCCGAGTAGGCGTAAAAATTGGTCGCAACGAACCATGTCCGTGCGGCAGCGGGAAGAAGTACAAACATTGCCACGGACGGTAGGAAACCAGTTCTCTCCATCCTCTCTATCATCTGATTCGGCTCGTCCCTTCATTGCTAGGGGTCTTCTCCACCTGCCCCGACCACGCCCCGATCCCGACAGTGTCGGGAGGGCAAGTCGGGATCAGGCTGACGATGCGTAATTGGGAAAGGTCTCTCGCAGCGAAGTAAGCAAGTACTGCTGGGAGGGAGTTCCGACTCCCGACCTGTTTCGGCACGCACGGCCCGTAGGGTTCGGCACACGGATGTCCCTCACAGCATAAGATTCCATTATTCCATTATTCCAATATTCCATTAACCCATAAATCCACTCACAATTTACTATTCACAATTCACTGTTCACTATTTGTAGTTTTTCGGGACACCCTGACTTACCGACCCCGAATCAAAAAGTCGGGGCACTGGGACAGGTGGTAGGGCTCCCTCACAGCGGATAGTCCCGACGTCACCACCGTCGTTTGATTACTGTCACACAAGAATTGCGTCGGAATTGTTTATTGCACTGAACATAATAA
>JBHHZW010000297.1:0-3588 GCA_046758305.1 Bacteroidota bacterium
TCAGATGCAATAGATTCTGGAAAGGTGAAGGAAAAGCTCCGGGAATTCGTACACGCAAGCCATCCAGACAGTCGTGTTTCATAACGTACTCGCATGGGATGAATCCTTTTTGGGTCGAAATTCTACTTATTTTCTTGTTAGTGGTTATCAGCAGCGTATTCGCCGCGGGCGAAGTGGCTATTCTTTCAACGAGTGCTGGCCGCGTCCGCGAACTCGTTGAACGCGGAGTCCGCTCGGCGAAAACCATTCATGAACTCCAGCGTGACCCCGACAGGCTGATTGCGACCGTACACATCGGGAGATCTGTAGTCATCACCCTCGCTGCTGCAGTCGCGGGATCGTTCGGTATCCAGTATCTCCAGCCGGTGTACGGCAGCATGGAGGTTTCGTGGATACAGGAGTGGAGTCATTGGCTTGCGCTTTTGACGGTCGTCATGGTTGTCACCTATCTCATTATCGTTTTTGGAGCGTTGATTCCAAAATCGATCGCGCTGAAGTATCCGGAACCTGTAGCGCTGATCGTAGCTCTACCGATACGTTGGTTTTCCCGGATCTTCTACTTTCTCGGTAGAGTTTTCACGGGCTCCAGCAATCAGTTCCTAAAGGTCTTCAAAGATCAGACGAGTTTTGCCGAATCGAGAATTTCTGAGAATGGATTCAAACTCATGCTCGAGGAAGGAACAAAGACTGGCGTCATCGACAAGACAGAGCAGGAACTTATCAAGAGAATCTTTAAGTTCACGGACACCACGGCAAAAGCAGTCATGATCGCGCGGCCGGACATTGTTGCAGTTGATATCAACACTGCGCAGGAAAAGTTAATCAAGCAGGTGATAGAAGAGGGCTACTCGCGGTTGCCAGTGTACAAAGAGACGATCGACAACATCATCGGTGTCCTGTACACGAAAGACCTGATTGCACTCTTGGAGCATAGAAATGTAGTGATTCTACAGGATATCCTCCGACCTGCATATTTCGTGCCGGAATCGATCAAGATCAGTCAGTTGATGCGAGGACTTGAGCAGAGGAGAGTCCATCTGGCTGTCGTGATTGACGAATTCGGAGGCACAGAGGGCATCGTCACGATGGAAGACCTCCTCGAGGAGATCGTCGGTGAAATCCATGATGAGTACGACGAAGAACGCAGAGAGTACGAACGCGCCGCGGACGGCTCGCTGGTTGTCAACGCTCGGATGAGCGTGAGGGATTTCAACGCAAAATTCGGAACTGACATCCCCGAGGACGAAGATTACGAAACGATCAGCGGGTTCCTCCATAAGCTCACCGGCCGGATACCGGGATTGCACGAAGAGATTCGGCACAAGAGTATCGTGCTCAGTGTCATCAAGAAAAGTAAGCGGAGAATTCGAAAGGTTCGCGTGCGAACAGTTGAAAAGGCGGGCCGATTACGAAAGGAAGATGTGGGTGTTCGAAGCGATCGGCTCTGATGCACTCGAATCTCGAAAACATCCTTGTGCACAAAAGGTGAGAAATCGCGGAGGCGAAGCGTCTCTAGCCGCTGAAGCAGTCGGAGCGACTCCTCTGAAAGGTGTCATCTGCTCGGATTATGATCCGGCAAGAATCGGAATCGAGTTCGAAATGGATCGTGCAACCCCGCCTCCCAATGCTCACCGGCGAGCGGCTTTTTCCAGGATTCGTGGGAGCATTTTGAAAAGGTGGGAGCAAGTATACTCCTCCCCGTGCTCCGCAGCTACTTTTGCATGACGGGTACTAGATTCTCGGATCGACGATTAATGATGCAGATGCAGTTCAGCTCATGGTGGGCGTGCGAGTAATCCATCAGCTCCAGACGTTTCTTGAGTGCTGGTGGCTGCCTGTTCTGGCGTGCTTGGCGGGTGGCATATTGAATGAGAGATGCGAAGATCTTTTCAGGTAGTAGCTGAGATGATTGGCATAACTCCTTGAAATTTGAGTAAATTTGTTATCAACATCGAATTATCCTTTGCGTTAAGGCCTCCTACACTCCAAGCTATAGTTTCAGCGAGCGAGAGCGGGATAACGTACCGTAGTAGGGAGGCCGATACGCTCAGCGCGGACGGCTATGGTCCGGTACTCGTCGGTAAAACCCTAGTGGGAGCACGCGACAGACCAGTCGCGCTCCGATGCGTCCCCGGAGCATGGTGAAATTAGAGGACTTGGATGCAAGAAGTCTTCGTGAAGATATGTGGGATCACCAATCTCGACGACTCTCTCTATTGCGCCGATTGCGGTGCTGATGCACTTGGGTTCAATTTCCACACCCGGAGCGTGCGCTACATCAGACCGGAAGAGGCACACAAGATCATAGAGCGACTGCCTGAACACGTCACAAAAGTGGGTGTGTTTGTGAATTCTCGAAGGGCTCGAATTGAGAGAATCATACGCGAGGTGAAATTAAGCGCCCTTCAGCTGCACGGGAACGAGCATCCCGAAGACTGCTTGAATTTTGACGTCAGCGTCATCAAAGCAATGCGAGTAGGCCCCTCATTTGATCCCGCCGACTTGCTCCGATATCAAGCTGATGCGTTTCTTCTCGACACCCAAATACAAGGTTCTTACGGCGGTGCGGGCCAATCCTTCGATTGGAACGTCGCGGTCGCCTCGAAACAGTACGGAAAGATTATCATCTCCGGTGGGTTAACCCCTTCAAACATCGAAGCGGCAGTAAAATTCGTGCGACCGTATGGCGTCGATGTGTGTTCCGGCATCGAGAGCAGACCAGGCAAGAAAAACTGGAAAATGGTTCGCGACTTTATTGCCAAGGCAAAATCGCTCGTTTACCGCTAACTGAGACGACACGATTCCAATCGACGGTCGCTTTGACGTCATGCCTTCCCTATCGGCGGGGTTGGGCTATCCGGGTGTAGGTCCAGAACATAGCTATCTGAAAGACAACGGCCTGGCTGAATAGGTTTCGTTTACGGATGAAAAGGCTCCTAGGGCATTGGACGTCGGATGTGCGGATGGCAAGCTTGGATGGGAATTAAAATGACGAGGCCACAAAGTGTACGGGATCGAAATTTCACGGAGTCTAGCGGAAGAAACCAAGCAATCACTCGTATGGAGTCTTGACCCGGAACGTTGAAGACGCGGAGCATTTAGCGGGGCTGAGGCAGACCTCTAGAGAAGATGAAATCCTGCTTCAGCCAATGTGACTATTACGTTATTTCTGCCCCAAATTTCGGATGCCTAGAAGCACATGAGGTGGTGGAAATCCGAAATAGTAGCGTAAACATTTCTTGGACCAATTTGCTCGTGGAACATGCCTAACCTTGCGCATATGGATTCAAATGGGAGCTGATCACATCGTTATCGTGATTATGGCTTCCAGAGACGAATCATGGTTGACCTCTCGATCGTAATAGTCACATTCAACTCTGAATCCTTCCTACGAGATTGTCTCACTTCCATTGGTTCCCAGCGAACTTCTTTCCCTTTTCGTGTAATCATTGTTGACAATGCTTCTGTTGACAATTCCATCGCACTGGTAGAAACAAATTTTCCAGACGTCCATATTATTTACAACCGCGAGAACAAAGGCTTTGCGGTTGCGAACAATCAAGGGATTCGATGCTCAGTTGGGAAGGC
>JBHHZW010000298.1:0-3583 GCA_046758305.1 Bacteroidota bacterium
CCGACCAAGCTCATGCGCCTAATAAAGCGAAGAAGGTATGATCAAGGGGCGAAAGTGCCCAAGCGGCCTGTCTTCAGAGTTTACAGCGAGAAAGCGCTTCGGCACCTTTTCGCTTCAGAAGGGTTGAGGGTCGAGGACGTTGTGTACTACGATTTCAATATGTTCTTGTCGCCCCTAGACGCGCTATTTCCCAAGGCATCCGTGCATGTGAGTCGGACGTTAGAGTTTCTGTGCCGGACCAAATTGAAATGTCTTGGCACTGGATTCATCATCAAGGGCAAAAAGAACGTGTTGCGATAATCCGTGGGAGCCATTTGAAGGCCTAAGCCGTCAGTCGAGATGGCGCAGTGTGTATTTCGGCAGCTTCAAGAAGCGCAACTGCACCAACAGAATTACCGATCTTACAAGCAGTTTGATGTATTGAAGGGAGATGAGAAATGCGAGTATTGGTTACCGGACACAAAGGATACATAGGTACGGTTATGGTCCCGATGTTGCGAAAGGCGGGCCATGACGTTCTTGGACTGGATAGCGATCTATACCGAAACAGCACGTACGGGGGGGCTGTGCCGAAGGGTCCGGAGCTCATCAAGGATATTCGGGATGTTGAAAAGACGGATCTTGAAGGCGTGGACGCCATTGTTCATCTGGCTGGGTTGTCAAATGACATGCTTGGAGACCTGAATCCAGAGCTGACATACGAGATCAATCACGCCGCCTCAGTAAGGCTGGCAGCCATGGCGAAAGAGTTAGGTATCAGCAGATTCATTTTCGCATCGTCTTGCAGCAACTACGGCGCCGCCGGAAATGGGATGCAGGATGAGAGTGCCCCGCTCAGTCCCGTGACTCCTTACGCCACCTCAAAGGTCACGGTGGAACGAGACGTAGTGGAGCTGGCCGATGATAACTTCACTCCCGTATTCATGCGGAACGCCACCGCCTATGGCGTCTCTCCAAGGATGCGGTTCGACATTGTGCTCAACAATCTTACGGCGTGGGCCTATACGACAGGCCAGATTCTTTTAAAGAGTGACGGCACACCGTGGCGGCCGTTGGTCCACATCGAGGATATCAGCAGGGCCGCGATAGCTATACTGGAGGCCCCAAGAGCGGCCGTCCATAATCAGGCATTCAACGTGGGGTTGAATTCCGAGAACTATCAGATGCGCCAATTGGCGGAGATCGTCCGAGAAACAGTGCCCAACTGTGAGATCAAGTTTGCCGAAGGCGCCGAGCCAGACAAGAGGAACTATCGGGTGGATTTTGGCAAGTACGCCCGGGCCTTTCCGGATCGTCCATTGCAATGGAATGTCAGGCTAGGAGCTAGGCAGATTTACGAATCCTACCGGACATTTGGCCTCGGAAGGGACGAGTACGAGGGGCCGAGATACAAGCGTATCGCCCAGATCAAGCATCTCTTGAGTGCCGGCCAGTTGGATGAGAAGTTGCGCTGGCGAAGCTAGTTGTTGTGGAAAGAGGCACGTCCTGTCTCCGGTAGTGTTGAAAAGAGGCAAGGAGGGAGGAGATCGATGATCTTCCGGGAAACACCACTTCTGGGCGCTTACGTGATAGAGCCGGAAAGAATAAAGGACCACCGTGGGTTCTTCGCGCGGATCTGGTGCAAGAACGAACTTCGACAGCAAGGGCTGGAGACCGAGTTAGCACAGACCAATGTTGGTTTCAGCTATCGTAAAGGCACACTAAGAGGACTTCATTTTCAGGAGCCGCCGCACACCGAGGTGAAAATCGTCCGTTGTACCAGGGGTTCCGTATTTGACGTTATTGTGGACCTTCGTCCGGAATCGCCAAGTTACAAACGGTGGTTTGGTGTGGAACTGAGCGAAGAAAACTGCAAGATGATCTATGTCCCGGAAGGCTGCGCGCAGGGATATATTTCCTTAACGGACAACGCAGAAATCTACTATCACACATCGGAGTTTTATCATCCGGAGTCGGCTTCCGGGGTGCGCTATGATGATCCGGAATTCGGAATTGTATGGCCGGTCGAGATTTCGGTTATTTCTCCGCAGGATCGAGGATGGCCGGATTATTCAAGTCGAAGCCGGCTGTTAACTTTTTCGGACAGAAAGGCAGAGCATTGATACTGGTTGACAAGGCGCTGGCAGAGAGACAGCAGAAGGGTAATCCCGTTCGAGTTGCAATAGTCGGTGCGGGATACAGCGGCAGAAACATCGCCTACCAGATCGTCAAGTCTTTTCCGGGGCTGCGGCTGGTGGCGATTGCCAACCGAACCCTCGCGGCGGCTGGTGAGGCGTATTCCTCAGCGGGTGTAACAGACGTGCGCGTAGTAGAAAACCAGAATGCGCTCGAGCAGACCGTTCGTGACGAGCGCGTTGCGGTTACCGATGATGCCGCCGTCGTTTGCGAGGCTGAAGGCATCGATGCGGTCGTCGAAGCGACAGGGACGATCGAGTTCGGTGCCGGGGTGGTGATGCGGGCTGTGGAGCACGGCAAGCATGTCATTCTGATGAATGTTGAATTGGATGCGACCCTGGGTCCCATTCTAAAGGCACACGCCGATCGGGCCGGTGTTGTCTACTCAAACAGCGACGGTGATGAGCCCGGAGTGGCCATGAATATGATCCGCTTCGTCAAGTCGATCGGATTGAAGCCGATGGTGGCAGGAAACCTCAAGGGGCTCTACGACCCTTACCGAACGCCGGAAACGCAGCGCGCGTTTGCGGAAAGCCACAATCAAAAGGCGACCACGATGACGTCGTTCGCCGATGGAACCAAGTTGTCCGTGGAATTGACCGTATTGGCTAATGCCACGGGCTTCAGGGTGGGTAAGCGAGGGATGTATGGTCCTGCATTAAATCATGTCAACGAGAGCAGCAAGTTTTTTCAGGACAAGCTGCGGGATGGTGGGATGGTGGACTTTCTGTTGGGCGCGGCGCCCTCGAACGGGGCGTTTGTCCTGGGCTATTCGGAGGACCCGGTCAAGGCAGCCTACCTCAAGTATCTAAAGATGGGCGATGGACCGCTTTATACCTTCTATACGCCGTTTCATCTGCCACAGCTTGAAATCCCTTTAACTGTCGCACGAGCCGTTCTCTTTGGAGACGCCACTGTGGCACCGCTGGGAGGTCCGGTTTGCGATGCCATCGCTGTTGCGAAACGAGACCTGAAGGCGGGAGAGATTCTGGATGGCTTGGGCGGGTTCACCTGCTACGCACTGATAGAAAATTATGATGTAAGCCGGCAGGAGAAAGCTCTACCTATGGGCGTCTCGGAAGGGTGCAGGCTTAGAAGAAACGTTTCGAAGGACCAGCTTGTCACCTACGAGGATGTAGAGCTTCCAGAAGATCGCTTATGCGATAAGTTGCGTCAGGAACAGCATGACCGCTTTGCAGACACACCCACAGCCGGGTGAGCTCGCGCCATTTCCACGTTGCTCCCGGGCGAGCAGATACACAGCAAACGGAAGATGACTGTTTTGTGACCTCCTGCCCAAAGAGAGGTGGCAGACGGGTGCGCAGATATGACCGCTAGTCACGACGGCAATCAACTTCATGCGCCGCGTGTACTTCTGTTCTCCGAAAGGAACATCTATGAGCAGGAA
>JBHHZW010000299.1:0-3573 GCA_046758305.1 Bacteroidota bacterium
TCCAAGTCAATGGATTCACTTGTTGATTCTCTTGGTCCTTATGGTTATTTTTGTGGTCAGTGTGGCGTCGCTTGACTTAAAACTGACGATCCCGTTCCTGCAAACGGTCTCGTACCTTGTCGTTCTCGTGTTTAACGGATTTCTCGTGGCATCGATCGTGCTTCGGTTCGTGTATCCGATGATCAGTCTGGAGGGAGAGAACTTCTGGTCGATCCGTAGCGCACCGGTGAATCTGCGGCTGGTGTACGGTCTGAAGCTGATCGTTTCAGCGTTCTTCATCGTGGTCCTGGCTGAAGTTCTAGCGGTACTGTCGAATGTCTCGCTGCGGGGCAACCCGCTATTAGTGGAAGTTTCCGTGTTCGCGGTTTTCTGGGTCTCGCTCGGTCTCGTGAGTCTGAGTCTTGGGGGCGGGGGATACTTCGCGAATTATAAGGAGAAAAATCCTGTTCGCATCGCTTCGTCTCAGGGGGCATCCTTGACGTTTCTGTTGGGCTTGGTTTTTCTTGCCCTGGTCGTAGCAATTCTGTTCATTCCACTCAATCGATATTTTGAGTACCTGATATTCGAGGTAAACTTTTCCACTGCATGGCTGTCCGTTCCGTTGTTGCTCATCGTTGTGATGTCACTCTCGACGTTCGTGGTCTTTAATGTCATTGGCTTGCGTTCTCTCCGGAGAGACGTGTAGGATGAACGAGATTCAACTCAAGAACATGCTGGATCAAGCTCGGTACCTTGTCGAACAGGGGAAACTCCTTCACGCTGTTCAGGTCTATCACCGGATTCTCGCAACAGAACCGCAATGTCTGGAGGCCTCGCTCGAGCTTTCGTCTCTCTATTTGGAATCGGGAAACGTCGGGTGTGCGGAGGAAATCCTCCAACGAGCGTTTGAACAGTCTGGAAAGAAGTCGAAAATCATCTTCATGCTCGGGAACCTGCAGCTCCGCCGGGGGAACTTCGATAAGGCGATCACATACTATAAGATGCTCGATGAGAAGAAAATGCCGGAAGTCCACTTTAACATGGGGTTCGCTTATTTTTACAAGAACAACATTAAACTTGCCGAGCACCATCTCCGCCTCACGATGAAGTACAATCCCCGCTTTCCGAAGATCAACGAGTCGCTCGGAGAATTGCTCATCAAGCGAAGAGCGTACGCGGAAGCGATTACCTATCTGAAGCGTGGTCTTCAGTCAGACCCGTACAGCTGCATCAACCATTATCTCCTCGGAGTCGCACACGCGCATCTCTTCGACTGGCAGAATGCGTACGATTCGTTTGTGACTGCCATCGAGATGGATCCAAATGAGGTGAGTGCTTGGCAGATGTGCGGTCGGGCCCTCCTTCGATTGCGGCGACTCGACGAGGCGAAACAATATCTCCGGAAGGCCTACGACCTGAATCCCCACTTGCCCGACACACTCGTCGATTTTGGGCATCTTCATCTCCAACGAGGGGAGACGGACACGGCGACCCGGTTCTTTGACAAGGCGCTGGAGTTCGACCCCGGAAATCCTGAAGCGACAGATGGAAAGGTGAAGGTGAAAATCCTTTCCAAGAAATATTCCTGCTAGACTCCTGATATGACGTTTCAGTTAACCTCCCCTTCTTTCAGAGTGTCCCTCGTTTCCCTCACGTTGTTGATCTTCTTGTCAATCGGTGTCCGTCCAGCCGCCATCAGCCAGCAACGGATCGAATACGACGACGAGGCGGAGAGGTGGTTCATGGCTGCAGTCCAGGATTTCAGGTCCGAAAAGTTCCGCGAAGCACATCGGCAATTTCAATCGATCTACTCCGACTTTTCACTGCACCAGCGAACAACGGCGGCATACGTCATGGACGGAAAAGCGCTGTCGAGACTGGGTGAGTCGCAGGCTTCGAATGAAGTTCTTGGAGTGTTTCTCGAAAAGTTCCCGGCTAGCCTGTACATCGGCGATGCGCGCTATACGATGGGTCTGAACGCTCTTCGCGAAGGTGATTTCGAAAATGCACTCCGGGAATTCTTGTGGGTGATCGATGGGGATTCGGACCCTTCAATGACCGCAAATGCTGAGTCGCTCGTCCAGACCATCGTGGAGAAGATGCTGCCGATGACGGAGGTCAGGCAAATCCTCCGGGAATTCTCCGGGCGTCCATCCGAAGATTTTGTGAATTACCTACTCGCGGAGAAATCCTACGCCGCGAACGATTTCCGCGATGCGCGCGAGACGCTGCAGATGCTCCTGCGGAAGTCTCCCGGTAGCAAATACGCGGGTCGCGCGCGAGCATTGCTTCGGCAGATCGAAGGCGGTGGAAGGGTGAAAGTCGGAGTGCTCTTGCCCCTCTTTTCAAGAGCCAGGGACGCGGCGTTGCAGGAGCTCGGGCAAGAATTTCTGGCAGGCGTTCGGCTTGCTGTAGATGAGCACAACAGTCATCCTCGGTCGTACACCAAGGTTGCCCTCGAGATCCGGGATACCGAACGCGACCCGGTGGTGGCTTCGCGCGATATTCAGGAACTGGCGAATGACCCCGAGATCGTTGCAAGCGTCGGGCCAATCTTCAGCGCTGAGGTTTTCGCGACCGCCGGCGTTGCCAATGCGAAAGGCGTCCCGCTCATCACGCCAACCGCGAACGCCAACGGCATCGCCTCCGTAGGCCCGCACATCTTCCAGGCCAATCCTGACTACACGCGACGGGGAAAAGCCATGGCCCAGTATGCGATAGCGAAGAAGGGCTATCGCAACATTGCGGTACTTGCCCCGATCGATGCCGTCGGAAAACACATGGCCGAAAGTTTCATCGAGGAAGCCGCGCGTCTCGATGCGACCATCCTCGCCACAGAATGGTATGGGCGAGGCACTACGGACCTCTATCCGCAATTCCGCAGCATTCGTGAAGAAGGCCTGATGGAAAGTGTCGGACCCGTCCTGACGTTCACCGGGAAGCTCGAGGAAGGGTTGTTGGAAAAGCTCGTGAGTGCAGGCGTTCCTCCGGAGCTGATCGACTCGTTGATGGAGCAGGAGGTGGAGATCGGCGTGAGGAGTCTGTTCGGCGAAAACGGTAGACGCATTGCTGATTCGCTCGGACTCCCAGTCACGTATCCAGAATTGAAACTCGATAGTTTACACATACCGGTTACCTCTATCGAAGCGATCTATATCCCGATCGGCAACCCGGACGAGATCGGGATCGTGAGTTCACAGCTGGTCTACTATAACATACAGACGCAGATCCTGGGTACCGGCGATTGGAATGACCCCGCCGAACTTGAAGCGAACAGGCGGTATGTGGACGGCGTAATCTTCACCTCTGATTCCTACGTCGAGGCCGAGGATTCCACCTATCGAGACCTCCTTCAACGGGTGCTCGAGATCATGAACGTGCGTGCGACGAACAACACATTGTTCGCGTACGACACGATGAGACTCCTGTTCTCGGTCGTGAACAATGGAGCAATTGCGCGCGATCAGATCGCAAGAAGTCTTGCTGGGGTCCGGAAATTCAGGGGGCTGCACGCTCTCATCTCATTCAGCGAGCGCGTGAATAGCGAGCTCCATATCCTGCAGTACAGAGCGGGCAAGGTGCGCAGCATCGGCA
>JBHHZW010000300.1:0-3562 GCA_046758305.1 Bacteroidota bacterium
CACACGATCTCTCTCCGACCGCTTCGACAACCGCCACACTTGCCATGGGGGACGCTCTGGCAGTTGCACTGCTCGAACGCCGGAATTTCAGCAAGGAGGAATTCGCGCTGTTCCATCCCGGGGGAAATCTCGGGAAGCGGTTGCTGCTCAAGGTCGAAGAAATGATGGCTACTGGCCCAGCCGTCCCAATGGTCAAGAGATCCGTGCCACTGAAAGATGCAATTCTGGAAATGACATCGAAACGGTTGGGTGCAACCTGCGTGGTTGATGATAACTGCAAGCTTGTTGGGATCATCACCGACGGCGACCTCCGTCGGCTTCTCCAGAGGACGACGGACGTGTCCCACCTTACCGCAGAAAGCCCGATGACGCGCCACCCGAAGACAATCAGGAAGGATGTCTTGGCTGCAATGGCTCTTCAGGAAATGGAGAGTTACAACATCACGCAGTTGGTAGTTGTCGACGAACTCTATGTGCCGATCGGCATGATCCACTTGCACGATCTCGTGAAGGTCGGGTTGGGGTCGGATTCAGGAGGATAGAATACAGGAATGAGGCATGTCTGTTTCGTTCTTTTCACTGCGGCGCTCCTCAGTTGTGAGGAGAAAATCAAACCGTCCGTGACAGACCAGGCGGCCGGTCCGTCGCAGGAGAGCTGGAACTCGACGGTGGTGTTCTCTGACTCGGGGACGGTGCAGGCAATTCTGAAAGCTGGACACATCTCGGTCTATGCCGATCGCATGATGACGCACATGGACGGCGGTGTCTCTGTGGATTTCTACAGTGTCGCCGGCGAGCACACGTCAGTCCTGACTTCTCAGGAAGCTTGGGTAAACGACGGGACCAAAAACCTGGAGGCAAAGGGGAATGTTCTAGTGACATCCGACGACGGGTCTATTCTCGTCACGGACCAGTTGTTCTGGGACAATGGGGCGCGGAAGATTCACACGGATCGATTTGTCCAGATAACGACTCCGGATGAGACGATTCAAGGCCATGGGTTTGAGTCCGACCAGAGCCTCAAGTACTACAAGATCTTCAGGGTAACCGGCAAGTCCAAAGCGAAGGAGTAGAAGAACAGCTTGGATTGGGATGACTTTTCGGAGTGGTCTTCTCATCAGCATCTTGATCATCGTTCAAGTTCCTGCGTTCAGTCAGGAGCGGAAGCCGATCGTTCTCAACTATGCGGATAGCCTCGTCAGTCGAACCATTGGAGGCGAAAAAGCCCGCGTAGTTTCCGGACGAGTGGAATTTCAGCAAGGGAATGTCATCGTTCGTTGCGACGAGGCGACACAGTTTCTTCAGAGCAACAAAGCGGTGCTCGTCGGCAATGTGAAGGTCTTCCGCGAACACGTGATCGTGAGCGCGGACCGCGCCGTGTACTACGGGAACGAACGAAGAATGGACTCTGAAGGTAATGTCCGGCTGCAAGACGGCGACGTTGCTCTGCTCGCTGATTTCGGAACGTACTACCCGGACGAACATCGGGCACACTTTTTGGGGAACGTCACCGTAAACGACACCGTTTCGGTGATTCAGGCGGATGAGCTGACGTACTACGAAGAGGAGGATCGGACGATCGCTCAGCGCAACGTGCGCTTGATCGACGACAAGAACCGCATGGTGATATTCGGTCAGAAGCTCGAACACGAGGGCACCCGCGGGTACACCAGAGTCACCGAGCTGCCACGCCTTCTCCAAATCGATACCACTGCGGCGGGAACAGTCGATACACTAGTCGTCACAAGCCGCATGATGGAATCGATCATTGACAGTACGCGTCGCTACATCGCAACCGACAGCGTGGCCCTCGTGCGGGGGGAGCTTGCTTCTCTGAGTGAGATGACGACGTTCTATCCAGAACAAGATCGCATTACTCTGCGTGGTGATCCGACCATATGGTATACCCGTACGCAGGTCAGTGGAGATTCGATCGACATCTTCTTGCGTGACAGGAGAGCGCATCGAGTGGTTGTGATGGGACGGGCATTTGCGATCTCGCTGGGGGACACTCTCTATCCTCAGCGGTTCGACCAAGTGACCGGGGAAACAATGACAATGACGTTTTATGAGGACAAGATTGAGCGCATCGAGGTCAACACGACGGCGACGAGTTTGTATTTCCTGTACAATGAGGGAAAACCGAACGGCGTGAACAGGTCGAGCGGTGATTCGATCATCATCAATTTTTCGGACGGTGTGTTGAGGAACCTCACGGTGATCGGGGGTGTGCAAGGACAGTATTTCCCCGAGAACATGGTCGCTGAGCGGGAACCGGAATACAATCTGGCCGGTTTCAGCTGGAAAGAAGACAGGCCGAGGAAAAGTCCGTAATGGCGATTGGGAAGAAATGGGATGCAGGAGCCCGGCGAAAGCGTCCGGAGGTCGTCGAACCTGTCGACTCCCGTTCCATCGGGGTTGAGCAGCGACGGGATGGGTCGCGGGTTGCTGTCCTGTGTTCGGAAGGACTCTGTAAGCGTTACAGCAAGCGGTCCGTCGTGAGAGACGTGAGTATCGAGGTCAAGCAGGGCGAAGTGGTCGGCCTCCTCGGTCCGAACGGAGCCGGCAAGACAACGACCTTTTACATGCTCGTGGGGATGACCCCTCCAACCGAAGGCAGAGTCTACCTCGGCGATCAGGAGATCACGAAGCTTCCAATGTACCAGCGTGCCCGGATGGGCATCGGGTATCTGCCGCAGGAAGCATCAGTATTTCGCCGCTTGACGGTTCGCGAAAACGTCATGTCGGTTCTTCAGATGATGGACCTTTCTGAACCGGAGCGAATGGAGCGGTGCGAGAGACTGCTGGAGGGCTTTGGCATCAGCCATCTCTCGAGCCACAAAGCCTACACGCTGTCCGGGGGGGAACGTCGGCGAACGGAAATTGCGCGCTCTCTGGCCACCGACCCGAAATTCATTCTTCTCGATGAGCCATTCGCTGGCATCGACCCGATTGCGATCGAAGACCTCATGAACATCGTGCACAACCTTAAGAACCGCGGTATCGGGGTTCTCGTCACTGATCACAACGTCCATGAGACGCTTTCCATAACGGACAGGGCATATCTGCTGTTCGAAGGACAGATTCTTAGAGCGGGAACCTCTCAGTTCCTGGCCAACGATCCGGAGGCCCGGAAGTTGTACCTGGGCGAACGATTCAAGCTGGATCGATATTCTTGAGTCTGAACATTCCTCACCGACAGGTAGGGGAAAAAGAGGCTCGTGAGTCTATGGTGGTCGTAGTCGAAAAGAACGCTACAGAAAAAGATATCGAGAACATCATCAAGAAGTTGTACGATTTTGGTTTTGATGTTCATCGGTCAACGGGCGTGAATCAAACGGTTCTGGGTGCGATCGGCGTAAAGCCGGACTTCGACATCCGACAGGTACAGGTTCTACCCGGAGTGGCGGAGGTCTACCGCATCACTGAACCGTACAAGCTTGCGAGCAGATCCTTCAAGCCCGACGGCACGGTGCTGAACATCAAAGGAGTGATGGTCGGTGGAAAAGAGGTGGTTGTCATGGCCGGACCGTGTGCTGTCGAGAGCGAAGACCAGATCTTC
>JBHHZW010000301.1:0-3539 GCA_046758305.1 Bacteroidota bacterium
TGAGCTCCCGTGAACTCTCTTCGGGAGGTTGGGAGGACGTACCACTCCACCATCGCTCGCGGGCCTTCTGTTCCTGCTCCGACAAGCTTCCTCCCTTAATCAGCGTATTCCACTCAGCTTCTTCAAGCTCGGAAAACTCGCCGAACAACACAAACTCGCCGTCAGAGGACTGCGACGTACTTCCACGGGGTTCTTTTTCCCGAGACTGCACGATCGTATTTCCTTGATAACGTTGAATGTACAGTCATTTTGCCGCAACGATGCGGCGCAATTCCAAACCGAGATTCATCAGGATAAGGCGAATATACACATTTTTCCCCAGAAGCGAAAGAGACCTCTCGACACGCTGCATCAATGCACCAATGTCTGCATGGGGAAAATACTTCGAAAACCTCATCAGCGTCTCAGAATCATCAACGTTGACGATGCCCTCGACTCCCCGCTGCTGCAAGATCAACGCGTCTCGAAGCCAGATGAGCGTCAGGGCCAGGAACTGTTCGACCTCGGTACGATCATGATCGGAAGCGATCCGCTCAACCTCTTCCGTCAATTCGAACGGGGGAATACCCACCGCTGCCCGGATAAAGTTAACTACCAGCTCCCTACGTTCACGGACTTCAGTGTTCAGGAGCTCGAGTGCCCGCGCGTAACTGCCGTGAGCAAGTCGGGCGATCACAGAAGCTTCAGACTCGCTCCACTGCTTACGCTCGATCAACCCTTCGCAAATATCTTCATCCCGGAGCAAATCGAACTGGATGGCCTGACACCGTGAAACGATTGTCGGTAAGAGCTTTTCCCGATTCGCACTGGTGAGAATGAACACCGTGCTCGCGGTAGGCTCCTCAAGAGATTTCAGGAGTGAATTCGATGCCTCATCGTTCATGTTTTGGGCGTCCGAGATGATGAAGACTTTTCTCCCGGACCCAACCGCCGTCAATGCGGCCTCCCGCTTGAGGTCACGAATGCTGTTGATTTTGATGAAGGTCGCGCGCGGAATCGCGAAATTATGATACGGATTCTCTGCCTTCAGTCGAACTTGCTCTTGAATGAGTCTGATCTCTTCATTGCTTAAGCGAAAGAGAGGAGGATCACCCACCTTCTCGCTCTTTCCGACCGGCAGGGCGAACACAAATTTAATGTTCGGATGCTGAAGAGAGGCTAGCCGCTGACAAGTCCGACACACATCGCACGCGTCGATACCGGTCCGTTCACAGTTCAGCACCTTTGCCATCTCGATCGCCATGGCATCCTTTCCGACGCCCTCCGGTCCGTAGAACAAGTATGCATGTGCAACTCGATTCGCTGAGATGGACCGCTGCAGAATTCCTTTGATCCGTTCCTGTCCTATGACTGCTTTCCACGACATAGAATTCTCCTAGAACGCATGACCGATCCCGAAATGTAGAGTCGTTGCGTCCTTCCAGAATTTTCTCTGGTAAATCCACTCCCGTCCGCGCGGATCGTACAATTGGAAGCCCAGGTCCACGCGGAACGGACCGAAGATGGCATCGTAGCGAAACCCAAATCCGGCGGTCACCGCTACTTCGCTCAACCGAACCTTCTTGATGTCGGGCCATACGTTTCCGATGTCCGCAAACAACACGGCCCAGATGTTATCGAATTCGATCACCCAGAGCCTTCCCAGCCCGCGGGTAAAGTTCGTTCGTGTCTCCACGCTCAATTCGAACAGGGCGTTGCCACCCAGTTGCGGATCGGCCACCGCACCCAGCTCGCGGGTTCTCCATCCGCGCAGGCTGCCGCTTCCACCCGCAAAGAATCGGCGGTTCAGAGGAACCGGAAGGTCACGATTCTCCGCCTCCGAGGTCGAGCGGATGAAATATTTCTTCACAAATCCAAATTTCGCCTTGGCAGCTAATATCGTGTAGCGGTCGCGTGTCAGGTCAGCAAAGTACCGCCCGAAGAGTGTCAGCTTATAGAACTGCGAGAACGGAATTTTGGAACCGAGCTGTTCCGCAATGGCTGGGAGGACTCCAGCTTCTTCGACACTCACCGTCCAGGAGTATCCATGCGAGGGTGAAAAAATATCATCGGTCCGATCGCGTTGGAGAGTGAACGAAACGACCGAATTAAACTGCGGCCGCTCTTCTTCCGGCCGCTCTCGTATGATCCGTGTCTGCGATGTGTCCTCGATTGCATCGAGCTCGATCCTCTCAAGATTCCAGTCCACAAATCCGCTGGTCGTACGATTGAACTCGTACCCGAAGCCAATGCGGTTCCGGATTGTCGTCAGGACAAACGGCTTTTGTTTATCCGCGATGAGCGAGAAATTCCACAGCCCACTGAGCTTTCTAGAGAAAACGTACGGCTGTGTAAGCTGAATGCTCAATTCGGCCCGCCCGACGACCGTCGGGTCATTCAATCCTGTCCGACCAAACACTCGAATGAGATTGACATTTCCGATCTCCTGAACACGAAATCGCAGCGCGGTTATAAATCTCCGAGCTTCCCCAAAAAAATTAAGGTTCGTATACCCAATTCCCAGTCCGATGTTGAATGCGTTGTTCTCTTCGAGAATGGCGATCTCTGGATTGAGTTCGTGCTTGTCCTTCGGCCGAACTACGACTGCTGTTGCGATCGAAGTTGAGGTATCTTCTTCTGACGGAATGTTCGTCTCGATTCGAGCCGCCTCGAACAATCCGAGTCGATTGAGGTTCCGCTCACTATCGAGCTTCTTTCTCTGGCTGTACGCTTCGCCCGGCTGATACTCGAGAAAACGGAGCATGATCCGATCTTCCATATCGGGCCGCTCCTTCGCCTCCACACGCAAGGCGATATCGCCGAACGTGAACTGCCTACCTTGATGAAACGCGATGATCAATCCAAGATTGTTCGTCCGAAGACTGTGGAGAACACTCGATTGCTCCCGCACGAAATGGGCTTCCGGATATCCGTTGTCGTGGAGGACGTTGAGGATTCTGAGGATCTCACGGTCGACGTTGTCCTGACTGTACGAATCCTTAAGCTTGATGAATGAGTCTCTGTAAATTTTCGACCGCACATCATCGGCAACATTCTCAATGCCGATGTATCCGACAGAATCGATCAGCGAGCGTCGATTCTCCTCGATCAAGAACGTTAACTTGATCGATCGGCTCGAGGTGTCGAGTGCAGCGCTCGTTGTGACCCTCGCGTTGACGAACCCGTTGTCCCAGTAGAATTGTCGCAAACGCGCCAGGTCCACCTGAAGGACGGCAGGGTTATACAACTCAGGAGGAGAACCCAGTTTCCGACTGATTTTCTTGTACAGGAATTTGGGGAACCAGCCAGGACTTTCCTTGTTCTGAAGAAGGCCCGCGAGTAAACCGTCGTCGAACGTCTTGTTCCCCTCGAATTCTACTTCCTTTACTTCGTACGTCTGTTCGCGGGCGGAATCGTGATCTTGCGCAACGAGGGTGAGGTCGGGGAAAACGATCAAGAATAAAATGAAAATCGCAAGTGAGAAAATCCTTCTATAGAGGGAATCATCACTCATCGAAAAAAATATACAAAATTCAACAATAAAAAACCATAAACAAAAA
>JBHHZW010000302.1:0-3536 GCA_046758305.1 Bacteroidota bacterium
TGCCCTCGACGCCAAGGAGTGGGCTGGCATCAAGCCGAAGTCCTGACGCGCCCAGCACATGCAAGGCGTGCACGACGTCAGCCATGACGACCCGTTGCGCCCCGAAAGTGGGGTCCAACCAATTGAAGGACGGTTGCCCGTCTTTGAAGACATGGAGATAGACCCATCGCCTTTGTAGCCCGTCAACGCCTGTAACGATATCTGTAGCGCTCCAGTTGGTATCTTTGATGCCCGGATCGTGAAATGGTATGCATTCCAGTGCTCCGGGAATGTACTCCTTGTCCTCTAACAACTGGACGGTCTCCGGAGTGAGGTTAACGCTGTCGGTACCTTCCGGCACTGGGCCGAACAGTTCCCAATCCTCTTGAGGAATCTCGATCATAACGTATAGACCCTCGTAGTTCTTGTAAGCTCGTTCCGCCAGGCGGAAATCCGCTCCCTTCCCAGTGTGAGCCGGCACCAGATCGCCGATGATGGTGATGTTATACTGCTGAGCGGTTCGCGTCATCCGTTTGTATTGGTCATCTGTCCCAAAGTGTGGATCTATGGTTAACTCGATACGATCGAAGAGCCCATCAATTGTGGGTGTGTACTTGCGTCCGGTGATTCCACCAGCCCGCCTCATTGGACCAGTATGTATGGCCTCGATCCCGATTTCTTGAAAAGTCGACAGCAGTTCCTTGCTCCCCAGAGTTTGCACTACACTTTTATCCGGGTGGGTGATTGTTGCCTTGGGATAGCTGGTGAACCAGACGGACGCAGCACGGACAAAGTCCTGAGGGCGCGGATGGCCATAAGCATACCTCCATTGCAGGTGCTTACCTGCGATGAGATCGCTCAACTGGTCGGCTTGGTACAGCATCGAGCGCGATTCCAGCCATTTAATATAGGCTGCGCTGGGTTGGTCAGGGTGCTGCTTTGGAATAACTCGACGGGAACGCTTTGCTTGTCCAGTGATTTTGCGTCCCTTATTTTTGGAAGTATTCATGATGTTCCTCCCATATTCATTGCTGTATCATTAAAAATACCCAAACAACTATCAATGCTGAGGGGAAAACAATGCCCAGCCAGCTGTTTGGTTCCCCAAACAGCCAAATACCTTTGCGAATTCGATATTCCGGCAACTTTTCTTCTAGTTTTCCTTTAATACGGTTGATCAGAAAATAGATCTGACATATTGAAATATACAACCATACTAAAACAAAAAGAATCCCGGTAAGGCCTAAAACCATGGTGAGCTTTGGATTTTCGTATGAGTTTATTGCGAACGCTATGAAAAGCATCGACTGTGCAATTACAAAAAAACTTATTCGACTTGAAAACAGGTTATCTTCATGAACCAGCCAGTCCCAATAATGTTCTACCGGAGCCTTCGATAGATTAGTCGCCTTTTGTTCTTCTTTGTCTTGCATATATATTTCTATCCTCCTTCACTTGGATGCCGGTTTTACCAACGAAAAAGGGCACGAGCCATCGTCATCAAACAACGATTCCAGTGCCCTTTGTTCACCACCCTCATTTTCCCTAACCCAATTTTTATTGTTTTGAGATTGTTTTACATGTTACGACTTCATTATAGTTCTCTCATGGTAATTGTCAATACCCCTGTCATTCCGGGCAACAATAAACCCAAAGACCGAGATAAGCGGACTACCCATCTTTTTCCTATGGTGTAGCTATGCTTGCAGTTCATGGTACTTGTTGATATATTCGTTGACCGCTATCACCACGGCGGCATGGCTCCAGGTCAACGGTGATACACTGAGCGGGGCACATGTGTAGGGATGAAACTGCTCAGCAAGAACACCGCTGGGCGGAGCACAGCGCTGAGCCCAGGTGAGGATTTGGAGGGCTGGCTTTAGATCATTCACCGATTGGGCTCTGGCGATATGGTATTGTGCTACCCACATAGTGCAGATAAGCCAGGGGTTACCGGGGACATTGGCGATGTCCTGACTGATTTGCTGATAGCGGTCGTTCTCATACCGGGCGATGCCTCCCACCTTGGTCTTGCACCAAAGCCTGTCTATAAGTACTGCCATCGTGCTCCCAATAAGGGGATCCGTAGCTTGGAGCATGCCGAAAAGAAACGGACCGCAAATACTGCTATCGATAGTGTAGTCCGGTTCCACCACGCCCTCAGCATCAACTGTGATCGAGCGCAGGAAGCGTCCCAACTTCTTGTCAAAAAGATACTCAATAGTAGCCTCTTTTATCTCAGTAGCAGCCTGACGGTACTGTTCGGTGAGTGCTACCTCACCAAACATTTCCGTGAAGTTGGCCGCAGCTTGTAAGCCTGCCCAGACCGCAGCCACCGTATAAGAGTGAATACCACGGCGTTCCTCCCAAACGTCATATGAAGGTGCTGGCAGATTCGTATGTGGCTCCCGATAGCTAACCATAAAGTCGGCAGCATTCTTAACCAGCCTTTGATAATGAGACCGGATGAACTTTACATTGCGGAACTTATTGTAGTGGTGCCAGAGGCTCCATATTACTACAGCAGTCGCATCTTCTTGAATTGGCAGTTGCTGCCTATCCTCACCGTCTGCCCAGGGCATCCATTGGCCTGCCAGAGACCCATCAGCGTTATACTTGTGAAGGAAGTAGCCATCACTGGTAATGGTCTGGGCACAAAAATCGAAGAACTGGCGGCTGACTTCTTTATAGTTGGCCATGTCCAGGGCTTTAGCTACGAAGGCGCCATCGCGAGCCCACATAGAAGAATAGGTATCCTCCAAGATGGTAGCTATGTCCGAATCAGTGCTGGCGATGATGGCACCGCGGTTATCAATCTGCACACGCATAATAAGCAGGCTGCGTCGGTACAGGTCCAGTATAGGAGGCGGCAGGTCGGCAAAGTCTGGCGATCCCTTATTCACCCAGGCTTGCCAGTAGTCGCGGGTGCGTCTAATGAATGACTCCGGTTCACGCTGCTGGACCAGGGTGTTCAGGGACTCGACCCCGTGGAAGTGGGTACTTGCCGCCAGCCAGTGATGCATGACCGAGCTCCCCTTGGCGGGCACAGCGTTATCATACAGCCCTATGACTCCCTCAGCGGATCCGCACGTAAGAGGTACCTTTCCCAATTGGCCATCCTCGGCATCGCGCCGGGCACTTAGCTTATCCTCTGTTCTTGTTCTTCCAGTTGTCCAGTCATCAATTCCAGAACTTCCTTTTACCTGGCCACCCGCCAGGAAGTAGCGCCGCGCCTTGTACATCACTAGGGCGCTCAGTCCTGGGTGGTAGTAGATAGTGTCACCGATTTTATTGCCCAGAATCCGTAATTCATAATGGAAAAATAGACGTACGTCGCGGGGGTGGTCTCGGTGGTTGGTTATATCAACCCGCCTCATAAAGATGTCACTGTCAAAGTCCACGAGGTCAGAAAAGGTCAGAGTAAGCCCCAGGTCAGGATTAACGGCAATAACACGGCTAACTAGGCTCTCGCTTTCATAGGTCATTTCCTTCTGCCATTTGGGGCTATCAGTCCACGCGAAACTTCCGTCAACCCAGACTCCGGTACGTGATACACA
>JBHHZW010000303.1:0-3534 GCA_046758305.1 Bacteroidota bacterium
GAAGGATCAGGCGAACAAGGTGGTGAAGGTAAGAGGGTGCAGGGGCACGCAGTTGGAAGGAACAGGAGGCAGCAGGAAGGTCGGAAAGGGTCGGATCTACAATCGATAATTGAGGACATAAGAACGCTCGTGTGCCGAGACCCTGGTGTAAAAGGGTAACATGAAGATTGCGATTCTCATTAAACGCTTCATTCAAACGGGCGGGGCAGAAAGAATCGCTGTAGAACTCTCACGATCCTTATTAAAGAAGGGACATGAGGTCCACGTCTACTGTCAAGAATTCGATGAGAGTGCATGCAGGGGTATCGTTTTCCATCCTGTAAAACGTACTATAACGAAGCCTATCCATCTCAATTCCTGGCATTTTGCTATACAAACAGCAAGGCTCCTGAAAAGAGAACACTATGATGTTGTCCAAAGCTTCGAACGGGTCTTGAGGTCTGATATTTTCTATGTGACCTGTATCTGCTATCGAAACTGGATATGGAGAGGACAGTCTCGAACGAAAAAGATCATCAATTATATGAAAGTGGCTATTGATCCGAGGCATATGAGCTATCTGATTTTGGAATCGCTCCAGTTTCGCAGGGGAAGATGCAATAAGACAATTGTTGCGACATCGAAGTTAATTAAGGAAGACATTATTGCCAATTATCGTCTGATGCCTAGAGAGATTGAGGTCGTTTATCCGGGCGTGGAATCTGAGACTTTCCAACCAGGTCTTCGTGATTCTTACCGAAAGGAAGTGCGTGATTCGTATGGAATCGGAGACGATGTGATTGTCATTCTGTTTGTCGGATCCGAGTTTAAGAGAAAAGGGCTTCGATTTCTGATCGAGGGTATAGCGCGATTGGTTCACGAGGTAAAAGGTGAGAAAGAACTTAGGTGTGTGGTGGTTGGAGGGGGACCTTCAGCTGAGTATCGGGCGTACGCCATGGCCTTAGGAATCTCCGATCTGGTGACATTTGTCGGGCTGTCGTCTGAAGTTGAGAAGTATTTTGCAGCAAGCGATGTTTTTGTCCTCCCATCAAAAAACGAGCCATCAAGTCTGGCCGTTCTCGAAGCAATGGCGTGTGAACTTCCTGTAATTATCGCAGAGGAAAGTGGATTAGCCGAGCTTGTGAAGGACGGATATGACGCTCTTCTCTTGAGCGATCCGACCTCTGCGCAGGAAATTAAGGAAAAGCTCCTATTGGTGATGAATGATGGTAAACGCAAATCGTTGGGAATGAATGGAAGAAAGAATGTTATAGAACATTCCTGGGGAAATGCATGCGATCAAATGCTCAGAATCTATAATTCAACCTGAACAAAGTGGAATTGAGATGGGGTATTTTCACCTCGCTGCATGCCGTCCATGCATGCGGGAAGAAGCGCTAAAACGGAGGGGGTTATGAACCTGAGAAGACTCGGTGCAGGCCTGGCCCTTCGGGGGAAGGTCGTGGGTCAACGACAGACCTACCATGTGTTCGAGGGCGAGAAGTTTTTCTTCATCTGCTCGTTTTCCCGCACGAAGCGCAAGGCGGGAAACTTCAATGTCGTAGATGTCGAGGCAGTGCGCTATGCTCAGCGACTTGCGGGAGGTAAGCAGGGAGTGACCTCAAGCGATTTGTATCGACGTTCGCGAAATCCCCGACTGATCGGTTCAGCACTCGAGGCGCTCAACATCCTCTATGTTCTCGTCGCGATTGGCCAGGCGAGAATTGATCGGCGGCGTAAAGAAAAGCAACTGTTCTTCAATGTCAAGAAACGATAGAGGCGTCAAATATGGAGGCGCAGATGGGGCAAGACGCTGTCAAGGTAGATCCCAAGCATTACAAAGTCGAACTAGAAAATGAACAAGTGCGGGTGCTTCGAATCAGGTACGGCCCCCACGAGAAATCGGTGATGCACGGGCATCCGGCAAGCATGGGGGTCCATCTCACAGATGGCCACGTCCGCTTTACCTTCGCCGACGGCAAAACGGAGGAGGCGCGGTTGAAGGCTGGGGAAGTCCTGTCGTATCCAGCATGCGAACATTTACCTGAAAACTTGAGCGATGAGCCTTTAGAGCTTGTTTTCTTCGAGTTCAAAGGTAAGGCATAGGGCAAAAAGGGGGAGAGGACCGTTCAGGATGGGAGAACAGGATCACACCCCTTCCCATCCATCTCCGGGACCTGTCGTCCAGTACCCAGACCACCCGGATGTCATCGCGCTGCCACCGCTGATCTACCTGGTATCCATCCTGATTGGGGTGGGCCTCCACTTTGTTTGGCCGATGTCGATCCTGCCCAGCTCTTTGGCCAAGTGGCTGGGCAGGGTGGTCATCTCCCTGAGCGTCTTCGGAGCGATCCGGACCTCTCGTGAGTTTCGTCGCTGGAATACGTCCTTTCGGTCGGATCGACCCACGACCACCCTGATTCAAACGGGGCCGTTTCGGTACACCCGCAACCCATTCTATTTGGCTGCCTGCGCCCTGCATCTCGGAATCGCACTGCGTATAAATAGCTTCTGGTTGCTCGCGACGTTGCTCCTTACATTTGTCGTCGTCACGAAAGGTGTCATCGAGCGAGAGGAAAGGTACTTAGAGCGCAAGTTCGGATCGGAGTATTTCAGATATAAGCAATCGGTCCGTCGCTGGTTGTAGGCCGCCAAGCGGCTGCAGGTGCCCGGCCACCTGCGGCAGCCGACACGGCAAGGCCTTAACCACCCGAGTCGGGAGCAAGCGCGACCCCAGATCCGATGTACAAGTATTTTCTCGTTCTTCACATCGTGGCTGCCACAGTATGGACGGGGGGACACCTCGTACTCGCAGTGACGATTTTGCCGAAAGCTCTGAGGCGAAACGCCCCGGAGATGGTCTTCGAGTTTGATTCCGGATTCGAGCGAATTGCGATACCAGCGCTGCTGCTTCTGGTCGTCACGGGTCTCTGGCTCGCATATCGGATGATTCCCGATGTCTCGGCTTGGTTTTCATTCGAAAACTATGTGTCCACGCTGATCGTCACCAAGTTGACTCTTCTCGCTCTTACCGTTGCACTCGCGATCGATGCACGCATACGGATCGTTCCGAATATCGCCTCGGACAATCTGAAAAGACTCGCATTTCACATTATTCCGGTCACGATCATCTCGGTTATCCTCGTCATTATCGGTGTCGGGTTTCGAACTGGGGGAGCCTTCTAGTGCCGTACCAACTATTTCTCAATAGCATTCCGCGCTGGCCGGCACTTTCGCTAGTCCCGAAAGCGTTTCCCGAAGAGACTCTCGTCCCATCGGGACGGAGCGGGATTCGGCGCTGGGCGTTTGCCTCGTTGAGCACCCCCCAGGCGTAGGGGAACCTCTCCCCTATAACCCTCAGTACCCCTGGCGGAAGTCTGGGGTGCTTAGGCGGAATTAGTTGGAGGGGGATTAGTATGAGTGGGAAGGGGTGTGGAAAGAACGTGACCATTGAAGAACTGAAGCAGGAATTTGGCCGGCTGAAGCAGGGAAACGGGGCAGTCTGGTATTATCGAGAGAACTCGCAAGGGGAACCCTCTGCGCAAGCGATGGAAG
>JBHHZW010000304.1:0-3528 GCA_046758305.1 Bacteroidota bacterium
AGCCGATCTCCGCATATCGCCGCACGAACTTCGGCCGAAAATCCTCGAACATGCCGAGCATATCGTAGACAACGAGTACCTGGCCGTCGCAGTGCGGACCCGCGCCGATGCCAATCGTCGCAGCACTGATCGACTTCGTAACGTTTTTTGCCAGCTTCGCAGGGACTTTCTCAAGCACAAGCGTAAAGACTCCGATCTCGTCGAGCAGTTTCGCGTCAGAGAGAATTCTCTGTGCCTCCTTCCTATCCTTTCCTCGCACATCGTAGCCCCCGAACTTGTGGATAGACTGGGGCGTCAGGCCGAGGTGTCCCATCACTGGTATGCCGACCTCGATCAACCGATTCACCACGTGAGCGATTTCGCGTCCTCCTTCGAGCTTCACCGCCTCCGCACCGGTTTCTTTCAGCACCCGACCGCAATTCCGCACGGCTTCTTCAACGCTCACCTGGTAGGAAAGAAACGGCATGTCCACGACAACCATCGCCCTCCTCACCCCTCGGCAGACTGCCTTGGTGTGATAGATGATCTCATCCACCGTCACCGGCAGCGTGGTCAGCTGACCCTGGAAGACGTTTCCCAGGGAATCGCCGACCAAGACAATGTCAATTCCCGCCTCGTCGAGATACTGCGCTATGAGGTAGTCGTAGGCCGTTAGCACTGCGATCTTTTCGCCTTTCGCCTTCATGGCGAAAGTGGTCTTGGTCGTTACCTTCCTCACTGAACCACTCTTGTTCATCGGCTTACGGCTCCGCAGGCACAGCTTCAACCTCGTTAAGCGCCTCTTCAACCAGCGAGATCTCCCACTCTTCCTCGAATCCCCTCTTGATGCAATCGCTCATTGCCTCCAACTCGATCTCCCCTCCGACAATGTGCTCGATCTCGATCGTCCGTTCACCCATTGCCAGCGCCATTTCCTCGCTCGATCCACCGCGCTCGCTTACGATGTACTCAGCAAGTTTCCGATGCTCCGGACCGATCAAGATCGAACCATGCTGGAGGACGACGTCCCCCTCGCTACCTCCTCCGTAGCGACGCTGAGCACTCCCAACGAGCTTTCTTCCGTCCACACAGATTTCATATCGCCCAACGCTAGCAAAACAGGGAACCTGTCCCCGAGAAGTGGAGACGGGCTTGGCCCGTGTCGGTTTCGCAAGCTCCGCATTGACCCCGAAGAGTCGAAGCCCTCTGACGAGAGCGCACCCGATCTGATGGTACACCGTTGAGACACTCTTTCCAGTGCTGAACATGGCAACGCTGTAGGTCAGTTCTCGCGCATGGAGGATCGCCCGACCTCCAGTCGGTCGCCGGACGACATCGATGCCATCGCGGTCGCACTTCTCATTATCGATGTCATCCTCCGACTGGTTGAACCCGAGCGACACAGCCCAAGGCTTCCATCCAAAGAGGCGGATTGTCGGGCTCCCGCGGCCAGCCCGTAAGTCAATTGCGAGCTGTTCGTCGAGCGCCATGTTGAATGCACCGCTTCGTTCGCCCGTGTTGAGAAAACGCCAGGTCATCAGCCTTTCTTGTGCTGTGAGGGAGTCCGCTTCAGGCGGCGTATCCCGAAGTTAGTGAACGGGCAAGCGAGGGCTCTCGACAGCCTTTGTCATTCTGAGCGTAGCGAAGAATCTCCCCCTATTCATACCACTCAACACTTAGGTCTTCCCACTTGGGATTGAGGGACTCAATGAGAGCTATTTTCTTAGCCCTCAGCCATCCCTTAATTTGTTTTTCACGCGCGATAGCAACACCGATGTCTGTTGTTGCCTCGTAATACACAAGCCGAATGATGTTATACTTCCTCGTAAATCCCGGTACGAGTTTGCGCTTGTGCTCATCAACTCGCCTCAGGAGGTTGTTTGTAACACCTGTGTAAAGGGTCCGTGAGCGGTTGCTCATGACGTACACGTAGTATCGCCTCATACCACTTTCTCATCCTGAGGCCCGTGAAGGAACAGGCAGTAAACTCCACGAAGGATCTCGTCTTACATGAGGCAGATGCTTCTCCCGACCTCGCCCGGACAAGTCGGGCGAGGTCGGGATCAGCATGACATATTGTAGGTCTCTGATTGATCTGCTAATCTCTCCGGCGCGCCCCGATGATGCCGCGCTTGCTGTTCTCGACGAACTCGATGACATGCTGAACCTCGGGCGTCATCGGCACTTCGTTCTTGATCTTGACCACGGCCTGGGAGACGTTCAAGTTTGAATGGTATAGAAACCCGTACGCTTTTTCGAGGCTGTCGATTGCTTGACGAGAAAAGTTGCGTCGTTTCAACCCAACGATGTTCAACCCCCCGAACGACAGCGGCTCCTGCGCGGCAAGCACGTACGGTGGGACATCCTTCGGCACGCGAAAGCCGCCACCGACCATTACGTGTCGGCCGATGGTCACAAATTGGTGGATCGGCGTCATACCACCGACGATCACATACTCCTCGATCGTCACATGACCGCCCATATTGACCGCATTAGCAAGGATAACACGCTCACCGAGGATGCAATCGTGAGCAACGTGCACGTACGCCATCAGGAGGCAGTTGCTGCCGATTATCGTTTTCCATCTGTCCTCCGTCCCCCGATTGAGCGTAGCGAACTCGCGCACCACTGTACGGTCACCGATCTCCAGCGTCGTTTCTTCGCCGTGGAATTTCAAGTCCTGAGGTACCGTGCCGATAACCGCGCCCGAATGAATCTTGCATTCCTTCCCGATCCGCGCACCCGACGCTACCACCGCGTGTGCACCGATGCTCGTGCCATCACCGATGATGACGTTGTCTTCAACGACCGCGAATGGACCGACGCAGACGTTTTCGCCGAGCTCCGCACGTGGACTCACTATTGAGTGAGGGTCGATATGAGTCGCCATAGAAAAGTGTAGGGAATCAGTGCCGAGGGCATCCACTCACGAAGTGAGGCTTCGCCATCGGATGGCCGTCCTGGAGTTGCTCAAGAGTCTTGTTCCGGGAAATCAGGGGGACTTCGTCTATCGCTTCGGGAGAAGCCGAGAATCTGGAGTTTCACTCTTCACCTCCGAAATCTCCGGCTTAGCCGTCGTCCCACCATCAAGGCTCGGAGAGTCCGGGGCCACTCGCTGCATAATGGCAGCCGTCAGCTCAGCCTCTGCCACGAGATGACCTTCCACGTACGCTTTGCCTTTCATCTGACACACCTTGCTGCGGCGGCTGACCATCTCGAGCTCGAGAACCAGCTGGTCGCCGGGCAAAACTGGCTTTCGGAACTTCGCGTTGTCGATGCCCATGAAGTACACGAGCTTCCCATCGGGATTGTCAAGTCCGTTTAACAGGAGGACGCCCCCCGTTTGCGCCATCGCCTCGATGATCATCACGCCAGGCATTACGGGATGACCAGGGAAATGACCCTCGAAATACGGTTCGTTTACCGTGACATTCTTGACCCCAACGATCTTCTCGTCCAGCCGGAAGTCGACGATCTTGTCCACCAGCAAGAACGGATAGCGGTGAGGGAGAATCCTCTTGATGGCGTCGATATCGAAGACCACACCCT
>JBHHZW010000305.1:0-3519 GCA_046758305.1 Bacteroidota bacterium
CTGGCATCGCCTTCGAAGTGCTTCGAGGCATACAGTACAAGTCCAGGACCGGATATCATGACGAACAGGAAGACGAGTCTAAGATATTTGTGACGCCTGAAGAGGATCAAGCACAGAAGGCCAAATGTGATCGTGCCCGCAGTAATGGCCCCGGAGTTGTGCGCTACGTACTCCAGCATTGATTCGAGCAGGAAACCGAGGTCTGGCATCGAGGACCTTCTTCAATCCTTTCGTTAGCATCAGCTAGATTGCAAACACCATCCAAAAACCTTCCATGCAGAAGAACGCAGTACAAAGCACCATCGTGGAGGAGTTAGATAGAGACTGCCTTCTTTCTGTCAAGTTTCTTCAGCGCTGTCTCGATCCGGTCGAGCGCTGCCGTAATATTCTCTACTGAGTTCGCGTAGGAGAATCGGAGATACCCCTCCCCGTATTTCCCGAAGGAGGTCCCCGAGAGACACGCGACGCCTGCTTCCCACAGCAGGTATTCCGACAATGTCCGGGAATCCTTGCCGGTCGATTTCACGTTGGGAAAAACGTAGAACGCACCGCGCGGCTTATGGCACCGGACGCCAGGGATTTGATTCAATCCATCAACGATGACGTCGCGGCGATGCTGAAACTCTTCGACCATTTCCGCGACTCGTTTCTGCGGACCTTTGAGCGCCTCGATCCCTGCCATCTGAGAAAAGCTCGCCGTGCAGGAATTGCTGTTGATCTGAATTTTCGCGACCGCCTCTGCAATCGGTTTCGGCATGACACCGAACCCTAATCGCCAGCCGGTCATAGCAAAGGTCTTGGAAAAGCCGTCTAAGATAATTGTCCGCTCCTTCATCCCCGGGAACGAAGCCACACTCGCATGTTCAATGCCATCGTAGATGATCCGACTGTAGATCTCGTCTGACAGTACAAGCAGTTCATGCTCGAGAGCTAGCCGAGCGATCTCCTGAAGGTCATCCCTCGTCAGAACTCCACCCGTCGGATTATGAGGAGAGTTAAGTATAAGCATCCGCGTCTTTTCCGAGACGGCCTTCTTCAACTCATCGACATCGAATCGAAACTCCTTTTCTTCATGGAGCGCGAGTGGAACGGGCTTTGCTCCAAGAAACTGGATGACCGACTCGTAGATAGGAAATCCTGGGTTCGGATAGACCACTTCGTCGCCTTCGTCCACGCAGGCAAACAGCGCAAAGAACATGATGGGTTTCGCTCCCGGGGTGACGACAACCTCAGCTGGATCGACCGGTATTCGTCGCGTCCGGCTCACCTCTTCTGCGATAGCCTCTCGAACCACCGGGTAACCAGCGGCAGGCCCGTAATGTGTGTACCCTTCGTCCAGCGCGCGCTTCGCCGCAGCCTTGATGTTCGACGGCGTGTCAAAGTCCGGTTCACCGATCTCGAGGTGAATGATGTCACGCCCCTTTGCTTCAAGGGCGCGAGCGGCTGCGAGGACCTCGAAGGCTGTTTCAGTCCCGAGGCGCTTCATTCGTTCCGCAATGTGGACCATGAATTTCTCCCAGTCGTCAACAGTGAAAAATATAAAGAACTGGAACCACTTTCACAACAAAAACTTTGCCGAAGGTTCCGAAGGTCCGATCCAACACGATGTGCGGCGAAGCCATCATCCAACCATTTCAGCGAATTGTAATCCGTTCTCATAGCAGGACACGTTGTTAAAGAAAACGTAAATATCGTTGGCCTCGTTCCGTATCTCACGACAGTGCTGCAAGACCTGTTGTAATTCTTCTTTCGAGAAGTCGTATCGGTACATGCTTGGCGTTCCAAACCCATGGAGTCGGAAATAGACGATTTTCTTGCTGCCGAGGTACACCGGCTGAACTCGAAAAGGGTCCGCACAATGCACGAGATCACACTCCCGACACACCTCCTCGATCAGAGGAGGATCGTCGAACCACCTTCCCCGAGGTTCCCAAACCGGTACGAATCCTGACCGGTCGATTGTTCCGAAGAATTTCAGCATCTTGCCGATGTTTGACTTCGTGGGACCGAAACTTGCCGGGCATTGAAAAAGGAGAACCTTCGCCGCTAGCTCGCAGCAGATCTCGCTGATCTGTTCGAACGTAGCAACCGACGCCATCGAAAACCGATCTCGATGAGTGATGATTTGCGGCATTTTGACAGTAAACTCGAATTGCTTGTTCACTTCGCCTGCCTCTTGTCTCCATTTTTCTGCGGTCGAAGCCTTTGGAATTCGGTAGAATGCCGAGTTTAGTTCCACGCAGTCGTAGAGCTGGGCGTATGCCTGTAGCTTGCTTCGGTATCGGCGTTTGATCTGGTCTTGAAAGTCCTTCTCCCGCAAATATCCCCAGCCACAACAGCCGATATGAATTGATCCAGTCATGACAATCCGATCATTATGAGATGCCAGCTCCCGCAGATCCTGAGACCGCTCGCTCCACCCCGTTTGTCACTGCCTTGTCAGCTGAACGTCGACCGCAAGATACCGATTTCATATTAAAAATGCCTTCCCGGCTGTCATGCCGGAATATCTAAAGCTCCAAGTACCAAGCACCAAATTCCAAGAAAATTCCAATATCCAAATTGTCAAACAAAAAACCATATCATATGAAGCGGCAGGGTTGTACATTTGCCTCGACAAGGACACTACAGTCTTGAGGAGCCTGAAAAAGTCCATAAATCAATCACCAAATTACAATCAATGACCAATGAGCGAAGCTGGAAAAGCAAACCGTTATGATCTGGAGCAGAGAACGTTCACGTTTGCAAAAAACGTTGCTCTGTTTTGCCGTCGACTTGCTAGAACTACCTCGAATCTTGAGTATTCGAAGCAGCTGATACGATCGTCCGGTTCCATCGGCGCCAACTACATCGATGCAAATGAATCCCTTGGCAAGAAAGACTTTTTGATGAGGATCAAAGTCTCTCGTAAGGAATCGAAAGAAAGCGCATATTGGCTACGATTGATTAGGGATACAAATCACGATGAGTCGAGCTAATGATCCGGCTCGAGGAACATTGCAAGCTGACAACCCGGTACGAGCGGTCGAACAATTCCACTTATGAGGTTGGAGATGGAGGTCGCCAAGCGCGCTTTCCTCTTTTCGAAACTGGAATTTGGAATTTATTTGTGATTTGGAGCTTGGATTTTGAGATTTCGCGCGCAGGCTGGATATTGTGGACGAGAGGGGGATTCCATTAAAGCGTTCGCACAGTGCGGCGGGGAAGAGTGGGCGCTAGTGGATTCGAACCACTGACCTCGTGCTTGTAAGGCACGCGCTCTGAACCAACTGAGCTAAGCGCCCTGTTTCGTGCACAGCATACAAACAGTAGGGGCGAAGCACCCCTCGCCCCTACTACCCGAAAAGGTCAGATCCCGCCTTCAACACCTTTCTCTGCGTCGACGGCGGGATCCGCAAAATCGTACCCGCTCGTCCCGTCGGTCGCGACTCGCGGCCGATTTGGAGAGCGGGAGACGGGGATCGAACCCGCGACGTCCAGCTTGGGAAGCTGGCATTCTACCGCTGAATTACTCCCGCT
>JBHHZW010000306.1:0-3513 GCA_046758305.1 Bacteroidota bacterium
CGAGCGGTTCCCTGGAGCTAACCTACACTCCATCGATGTCCGCATAGAGGAAGCGAGGGGGCAAAAGGGGATCTTTCGAGGTGAGTTTTCAAAACGGAAGGGAAGGCGAGGATCAAAGCGGTGACCCCGGTATTCGTTTACTCTGACGGCTTCTATACCGATATCGGCGTCCATGTCTTTCCCGTCTCGAAATACCGGCTCGTCTACCTGCAACTCTGCAACCTGGGAGTCATTGGGAACAATTTGCTTGAACCAAGACCCGCATCTCAAGAGGATCTCCTCCTCGCTCACGAAAAGCAATATGTAGAGGACTTGCTAAATGCCCGCTCCACCCAGCGCACCTCTTCCTCTGAACTCCCTATCTCTAAAGAGATTGTCCAGGCCTTTCTCCTGGCCGCCGGAGGGACCATGCGCGCCTGTGAAGAGGCTTTAAAGATCGGCTGCGCCGTCAACCTTGCGGGTGGCTTCCACCACGCCTTTCCCGATCACGCCGAAGGATTCTGTTATGTCAACGATATGGCGGTCGCCGTGCGCAGGCTTCAGAGACAGAGAAAAGGAATCAGAGTTGCTGTCATTGACTGCGATCTCCATCAGGGAAACGGGACTGCCTTTATCTTCAATGATGATGACAACGTTTATACCTTCTCCATTCACCAGCGCGACTTGTACCCGCCAAAGCAGAACAGCAGTTGGGACATCCACTTAGAGAACGGCACTAGGGATAAGGAATATTTGGGTCACCTGGAAAAGGCGGTCCCACAGATTATAGAGAAGTTTAAAGCCGATTTTGTTCTCTATCAGGCAGGCGCCGACGCTTATGAAAAGGATCAGTTAGGGGACCTACGCCTTAGTATAGAAGGGCTCAAAATGCGAGACGACCTGATCTTCGGAGAATGTAAAAACCACGGGCTCCCTGTCGCAGCATTGTTAGGTGGAGGATACGCCACCGATACCAATGAGACGGTAACCATTCACGTGAACACTTGCCTTGCAGCGGTGGATGCTCTGGCGGGTAAGCGACTATTTCCTCTCCCACCAGCCCACGAGTAAGAAGAGAATGGACTTTAGTGCATGACCTGTGTAGCTTGAATCATACGCGCGATTGCAGGTCTTCCAATGGCACTTCGGACATTGGCACGAGCTTGTAGTGACGCATTTCGACGATCTTGATCTCATCGGGATGCAATCCCGGGGTGAATTCGATTAGTACCAGAGAATCGTCCTTTAGCTCTTGAATTCCAACCGGCCTAAGAATGAGTTTGGGGTATCGTTCTTGCGCGAAATCGATGGCCTGCTGGATCTGAGTTTTTGAGAGATGGTCCTTCGCGCTCTTGGCTTCAATCGGCACGACGAACTGTTTGCCACTTGAATTCAGGCCGACGTAAAGGTCGTCAATCTCCACTTGGCCTTTGTCCTTGATCGATGTGCGAAGGTGATTCTGCAGGTGGTAGCAAGTAATCCCCAAAAAGATGTCGAGCATCCGGTTGTATCGGAGCTTGGCAAGGATTCCCTGTTCATCACTGCCCGCGTATTCCAGAACAATTTCAGGTGTGGCGTCAGGCAGGCAAACACAATAGAGGTCGGCTTGAATCCCAACGATTGGCGACTCGGCAAGCTTGACAAAAGCGTATTTGGCCTTACCTTTGCCGACGATCATCCAAGGTCCAAGCTTATCGACCGACTCCGGCAAGGGGCTGCGGCCTGAAGTGTACTGATACCGGACGTCGGCAACGTTCTTTTCCTTGTAGCCAGGCCGTTTCCTAGCGACTTGCGCTATCGCTTGGCGAACGTTGTCCATCGTGAATGGGACTTCGCCTGCAGCCTGCCGGTAGTTCTTTCGAAACACGATTTCGATTACTTCATTACGATTGCGGGCGAGTTCCTCGTGTGTGGGACTCATCTCTATGCTTTCTGCAAGATTAAGATTTCTTCACGAACTCGTACGGTTTGCTGCTTAGTTTCCGAGTTTCTGACTTTTGTTCCCACTCGCTCTCGCCATAGTTCACGCCCTACAACCTTGAACCCCTCCACCTCCGCAACCTGGCCGAGCAGCTCAGCGGTGGCGATCGGCACCATGAGGAAAGACAATTGATCGCCGAGCACATACGCCAGACAAGATTTCGGCTTCAGCTTTGGGCGAAGCGCTCGAAGATGGCGCCGCATCCCTCCGAAATAATGCGCGACGACTTTGTGATAGAGTTTCTCAAAACCACTTGTTTTTCCTAACTCGACTCGCTTCCGTTCGATCTTGTGACAAACAGCTTGGATCGCCTTGAATTCCGCAACCTCGTCGCTGTCGTTGTCCGTGACGAATACATTGCGAGTGTTGGAGCGTAGCAGCGACTCTTTAACAAACCGAAGTTGCTCCCGATTCTTCAGAAGGCCGAGCAAAAGTGATTCGACACGAGTAGTCCGAGTGTAGTCTTTCTCGTTCGGGTACGGTGGAGAGGTAATTACGCCCGCGACGCCCGAGGGGATGTGATCCAGGCAGCGTGCGTCGTCTAGAAACACCTGTGCCGTCACTTTGTCGTTTCCCCCGATCTTGGCGCGCTCCATCTCCAAAGTCATCAGCTGGACATGCCGCGCGAAGTGTTCAAGAACATCGTAATCGGGCTTGGGCTTCGTGCGGTAAATTTCCGGTCCAAAAGCAAAATTCCCTGCGCCGTTGGCAATTACATGAGCCATCGTGAGGAGAAAGAAGTCGCGAATCTCCTGCGGATGCTCATCCGTAAGTTCTTCGATCTCATCGCGCAGAATCAGCAGCCGTTGCAGCGGTCGCTCGCTTAGAAACCCGGTCGGCAACAGTTTATTTTCGTCGTCGCTCAGTCGGTAGCCGTTCTTTTGTCCGGTCTCCGGTTCCCTCACCATCATTGTGTAAAACGACAGTGGAGGCAAGTTGTGCCGAATCATTTGCTCTTCGGATCCGGCTAGAATCCGCCGCAACAGGGACGATAGAAGATCAACGTCCAATGACCAGTTTGTCTTCACACGGGACACCAAAACGGCGAAAGGATGTGCATCGCACCCCACGCTGCGAACGCCGCACCTTTTCGCCTCCACCAAGGTTGTGCCAGTTCCACAAAATGGGTCACAGAGCAAATCCCGTCTGTGAATTCGAAACCGATCAATATACTGGCGCACTAAATGCGGTGGATAAGACTGTACGAAACGATACCAAGCGTGAATTGGCGTGTCGGTCTTCTGAATGACGTTGATGCTTGACGGATATTCCACAACCCACTTCTAGCACAAACGCTGTCCCAATGTTAAGCCTTTTCAAAAGGCTGCTTGCGCCGAGAACAGGGTCAAGGGTTAAGCATGAGTATTGCTCCCTTTCTAGTCAATCAGGAAACTTTAGAGGTGATGTATAGGACTTTGTGTCAGCAAATAGAAATGGGCTACGCTCCTGCAAATCTCAGAAAAAAACCCACAAGAGGAGGTACCCCATGCTGCCGGCAGTAATCGCGAGCATAATCAGGCCTTTAGTGAGATCAAGACCTTTTGTATCGATTC
>JBHHZW010000307.1:0-3503 GCA_046758305.1 Bacteroidota bacterium
AAGTTCATGGCGTTTTCCAGCGAAATCTTCTTGGTCAGATAGAGCCGCTTGAGGTCCTGCTCCATCGTCGTCATACCCTGGTCGCCTGATTCTGAGATCATCTGGTAGATCTCGCTCGTATTGTTGTTCTTGATCGCTGCTCGAACGGAAGGGTTCATAACGAGAACTTCTTTCCCCATAACATGTTTCTTATCCAACGTTGGGACGAGCTTCTGAGAGATGACGCATCGGAGCAGGTCGGCTAAACGATTCCGCACACGTTCTTGTTCGATCGGCGGAACTTCGCCGATAATACGGTCGATGCTCTCGACCGCAGAAGCTGTGTGAAGAGTGGAGAAAACCTTGTGACCGCTGTCGGTGATCTCGAGTGCCGTCAAAATCGTGTCCGGGTCGCGCATCTCACCGATCATGATAATGTCAGGGTCTTGGCGCAGCGCTTGCACAGCACCGTCTTTGAATGATAGCACGTCCCTCCCTACCTCTCGATGGCGAATAATACAACGATCCGATTTATGCACATACTCCACAGGGGAGGCGATGATGACAATATGACCATAAACCGAGTGATTGTTGGCGTCGATGATGCTATCGACCGTCGAGCTTTTCCCCGATCCGGTGATCCCCGTGACAAGGACAAGACCCTCTTTTGTGTGGGCGAGACTCAAGACCTTGGTCACATTGCTGTGCAACCCGAGGTCCTTGTAGGGGCGGACGACGGCGTTGATTGCACGCATGTTCATAGCGAGCGCGTCGAGTTCAAAGTACGCATCGGCACGGAACCGATGGATCTTGTCGTCATCCATAATCATGTAGGAAAAATCGAGGTTGCGGTTCTTGTAAAGGAACTGACGCTGACGTTCCATCATCAAGTTCTGGACGAGAATGCTGACCTCATCCAATGAATAGTCCCCAAGGGTCGTGTCCGGTTTCTTCGCCCCGTAGATTCGATACCAGACGCTTCCTTGGGACCCAGAGCCGCCGATGTCGATGTCAGACGCATGGTTCTGGATCATTCTCAAGAGAAAGCTCTCCATTTGCCTCTTCAGCAATGTCTTATGCTCTTGAGGAGCCTTACTCACCAAATCCCCAATCAGCATCTGGCGCTCGATGCCGTATGCGGTGTCGGGGATTTGCTGAACGATCTGAGCACAAATAGACCTTGTCTCCTCCATTTCTTGTGCGCCTGACCTCAAAATCTAAAGTTTTACTTCCATATTCTGTTGTATGTTCTTAGCAGGCCAGAAAATACGGCCGTAATATAGAGAAGCTCAACGGGAATGTCAATAGTATTTTCCAGTTTACGGTAAGGATTTCTCCGCAAACGGTCTGTGCTTTAGGACACAAGTTCGCTGGCTCGGGACACATCAAGGATAGCCCATGACAGCATCGAGCCTGTCCATCGCTTCTCCTCCGCCGGAGAAGTTGAGAAGAATCTACCTCTATCTTGGCACAGTAAGGATGAACGATCGGAGCAGTCATTCCGGAGCCCCTACATCGGAAAACTCACAGATTGGCCCGCTGCAACGTCCTCCAGTCCCTTGAAAGTTCCAGCCCGAGAAACCTCGCATCCGCCCCCCCGTCGTGAGCAAATAGAAGTCCCCGCTCAGGTCCTTTGTGTTATGGCACGCGAAGACCGCTCGCCGGATTAGTATCTCCGGATCATTTGATGCATTGCTCATACGGAACTTTCATTTCTACCACAATCTGAAATGCAATTCTTCCCTGAAAATTGAAGAAGGGCACCAATGGATCACCCGCATCTGTGCGCTTCCAAAACATCTTCAATTGGCCAGCGGCGGGAAGAGCGTCCCGAAGAATCTCAGTTCTGCTCCGTCAGCTTGATTTCGTTGATCTCGATTCTGATTTCAATTCGGATGGGATTTATGCCATCGTTACCCTTCTCTACTCCGATTCCCTCAAAATGGATATGATCTGTGTCGTGTCCTGGTTTGATTTGCTGATAGGTCCCGTTCGCGTTCTCTGCCAAGTGAGGAGACACGGTGAAGTTCTGGAAAGTATTCCCACCGCCTCCAAGGGAGACTGGAGTGCGGTAATGTTTTCGAGCAATGGAGGCAAGATGGTGAAGGTCTATGATGACCGCTTGTCGATTTGCATCGGCGGCCGCGTCCTGAAAGAGCCAGAAGCCCGTAACGATCGCGAGAGCCACTATTATCAGGGCAAGTACAATCACAAGAAGTTGCTGTTGGCCCATGAATAGTCATCCTTCCTCTTCTTACTGTGAACGATATAGAGGGCCGCTTCCCTTCGCCTGCGGATCTCTTCTTGCGGTATCTAGAGGCACCGTGAGGAGATCACGCCCACAGTTTGAATTATAGCCCATGATTCGTGAAAACGACCTTCAGACTATTCCTCCTCCGTCGAAGTTGATACCACTCACTTCTTAGACTTGAGATGTGTTTGCTTAGTTCTGTTCTATCCGTATCCCGCCCTGCCGCGTCACCACTGTTCTTCTCGCCGGACCATCACAACCAGAAGAGGCCTGGCAAAGTATTTACAGCCAAGGACTCCCGAGAATAACGATGAATGGAGTTACCGCACATATCCCAGACGCATGGCCCAGACTTCTACTCCCACCAAGAGACTATTTCAAACTTATCTCTCCAGCCCCCTTCCATTTCTGAATCGATGAAGCTCATAGTGTTTTCAATCGTCTCCTCTGAATAGTTGATCCAGTGATCTTGATTTTGTTGACAGTCACTGTCCGTCACCGTGTTTGGACTGAGATGAATCATCGCCCCGAGGATGTCCATGTGAAGATGGAAGACCCTGTCAAGGATCATGATTCCCTTAAATGGCACATCATCCTTCACTTTTATACGCCACCACATCGCATCGGTACTGCTACTGTGGAACACCAAGATTCCCTCCGGGGGAGAGACAGTGATATACTGCGCATTCCACTCTGTGCCGGGAGGAACTTCGACATACGTTACGCCCTGAATTGGATCTGACATGAGCTGGCCGAAATTTGTAACATATCGGCTCCCGCCCACACCACTGAGCGCGATTGACTTCAATGTCCCGTCCGGAAGGCCGAGCGCACCATCCGGAGTGGTTGGCCATCCGTCAGGCCAAGGAGCGTTGACCTCCACTGTGAGGGGATCCTCAGGAATTGAGGGAGCAATGTCACCTACGGGTACTGCATAATCTGTCCCACCGATCTGCGCTGGTCCGTCGTTTGAAAACGTCGACTCTCCAGTCGACACGCCAAATTTTCCGGACCCTGACACGAGGACGTTGTTTGCATCGTGATTCCGACCGTCTAGGACCATGTCGCTGACGATCTTATCTATCGGACCGAAAGCCGTCAATGCCCCACGTATCTCCCTGGGAACCCCAGGAATTTTCGGCTTAAGTATGACGGTCGAGGTAGCAGTAATCAGCCCGACCGTGCTCGTACAGACAAGCACCACTACTGAATCGCCGCTAACCGATGAATCTCTTACTGCCAGCGTTGACGTTCCACCGTCGATTTGAAGATT
>JBHHZW010000308.1:0-3494 GCA_046758305.1 Bacteroidota bacterium
CGGCGCGTGTGATATTAAAGGCCATTTAATCTCTAAGGGTACTGGCTATCTATACCTCATCCCAAGGATCATAAAAAACGTGTACGACGGCTTTTGCAGAGTCAAGGTCGGGGGCTGGCTCTCTTTCGCGACGATCAAGCTTCCGATACATTCCGCCGTGAAAGATCAACGGATAGCGCGGCTCGACGCCCGAGTGCAACGCGACAACCTCACCAATAATGATCCAATGATCACCTCCTTCGACAATCTGATGGACGCGGCAGCCGATGGCTGCGGCGCAACCCTCCAGACGCGCACCTCCAGTCCATGCGACGAATCGCAACGGAGGAGCTTTTGCTTCCTTCCAACCGCCGGCAAAATACGTCGACAGTGCCTGTTGTTCGTCTCGCAAGAAATTAATAGAAAAGCCGTGTGCTTGTTGCATGAACTCTGCCATCTTCGTGCGTTTGTCCACGCAAATGAGCATAAGTATCGGATCGAGTGAGACTGAAGTAAGCGCGTTGACCGTGATGCCGTGAATTTCACCTTTCACTTCAGTCGCGACTATGGCAACACCTGTCGGAAACTGGCCGACAGTCTGACGAAACGTGCGTGGATCAATAGGCAGGGTCACATGGAGGCCTTTCTTTGTAATAGGGACCGCTCAGTTGGATCTCCTGGCGGATTTAGATCTTGCCGAAGCCTTGCCATAAGTGCAATCATACGCTTCGCGTCCCCCTTCCCTCTTGGTAATGCGGCAGCTTGCTGTATGCCTTGTGCGGTGAACTTCTCACTCACCCTGGCTGTTTAACGGCATTCATCCCTGCTGAGTGTTGAAACCACAATAACGATAGATGTCAGATTGCTTCGCTTCGCTCGCAATGACAAAGCGGTGGCAAATAGCCATGTCTTTGCGAGGTCCCGGCAGAACGGGACCGAAGCAATCTGATCTCAATAGCCCTTTCGCCCCGATCTAATGATCGGGAGCTACGCGGGATTGTCCTAGAACCGATCACCGACCCGGGACTCTTTGCACGAGAGCGTCAGAAGTTGTGCCGTGATGAGCTATTAAATTCGTTAGACCTATGTTGACGCCTCTGCGAATGCTTCCTCTTTCGAGCAGGCAAGGAACTCTCGCACACGCTCCATGTAGCAGGTGCGGTCATGATTTGCCACTAATGCACCCGCCATTCGCACAGGGTCGCCAAAGAAGAATCGTTCGTACAGTACCTGGCGCGTACCAAATGCGGAGAGCGCTGTATCCCATGCAAGTCGGAACAGCGGAATGCGATCGTGCGCCTCGGCACGGGCCGCTTGATAATAGTTTTTGATTTCTTCGGCGAGTGGCCCTTTCACGTCAGCTTCGGTCGGTACGGAGACCAGTCCACTGGCTCCCATCTGCTGGATTATCTCGATCATACGTGGATACAAGCGGGGGTAGAGGTTGCGTGTGGCGTCGAGAGGATCCCAAGCTGGACGCATCACGCCGTATTCATCGAGCTGCGCATCCGCTTCGGCGGCGCGCAGGAAGGCCTTCATCGTCTCCATGTTTACCCAAATCTCAGCTAACTTTTCCTGAATGTGCTGAAAGACCTCGATGCCGATGGTATAGGCAAGTAATGACGCCAACCCCAAAAGAAACTCAGTCTTCGCAATATTCTTGACCACGACCTGATGCGACATATTGACGATTGCACCCGTACGAGCATAAGCCTCGTTGCAGCGTGCAACGTCCCGATACAAGAAGATATTCTCCCACGGAACAAACACGTCATGGAAAATAATCACCGCATCCATCTCTTCAAATCGGGAGCCGAGTGGGTGATCATAGTGCGAGCCTCCGTAGTCAAGGCTTTCGCGACACTGAAACTTCAGTCCGGGGGTATTCGTGGGAAGAGCAAGCCCAAAGGCATACGGAGCGTCCTCTTCCTGACTCTTCAGCACTGTAGAGGGGAAAACCATGATCTCATCCGACGCAGGTAATGTTGCGAGCATCCGGCACCCACGAATGACAATACCAGCGTCAGTCTCTTCTTTCACCCGTGCCGCAAGGTACGGGTCCGCCTGTCGGGCTGAACCCACGGAGCGGTTCGCTTGCGGTGTGATGAGCGTGTGTGTCAGGCATGAGTCGTTCTCTCGAACGTACTCGTAATAGCGACGCGCATTGTCACCAAACTGAGCATCCGCCTGTGCCAAAAAGTCGGCGCCGACGGCGTAGGCCGTCATTGCCCGATTGAGATAGTCGGGTGAGCGTCCCATCATACCAAACGTGGCATCAGCCCAGACTTTCATCATACGACTGACACTGCGCAACTCATCCTGAGTTCGCGGCATCATGAACGAGCGGCCTACCTTGTTCCCGGTTGTTGGCGAATCGTAGAGCATGACGTCGGGGTACTTCCATTGTAAGTCGTACAGTGCAGCAAGACTCCGAACTCCATTCCTAAACGCTGGGTGCGTGGTGACATCCTTCACTCGCTCACCGCCGTACCAAATTTCCGGGGAATCTTCACGCAGCTTGCGGAGTAGTTGCTCACCACGACGCGCGCCTGGCCCTGCCCTCTTTCGATCAGTGCCCGGCGCCGAGCTCTTCACGGCAGTGGTTGTTGGCTCATTTCTCCTTGCCATATTCCCTCCTCTTAATTCCGAGGTTCAGACATTCATTTGACTCACCTTTTGCCCATTTTCGGGATCGGGTGGTTACCGAAGGCGACATGAATTGTTGTGAGTTCGGTGTAAAAATCAAAACTGTAGTGACCCCCCTCGCGTCCTATACCGCTCGCCTTGCTTCCTCCGAAAGGTGTGCGGAGGTCACGCACATTATGCGAATTGATCCAGACTAGTCCAGATTCGATTGCCTGAGCAATGCGATGCCCGCGGGTGAGGTCCTGCGTCCAAATGTACGCTGCCAAGCCATATTGCACATCATTCGCGATCCGCAGCGCTTCCGCATCGTCTTTGAACGGAATCACAACCAACACCGGGCCAAAAATCTCCTCTTGTGCGACACGCATCTCATTGCGGACACCTGTAATGAGAGTCGGCGCAAAGTAATTCCCCTGTGTCAGGCTCGTCGGCCTGTCGCCGCCCACGGCGATTGTTGCGCCTTCCTGCCGGGCAACATCCATGTAGGCGCGCACTCGTTGCCAGTGGTCGGGATGAATGAGTGGGCCCACTTCAGTCTGGGGAGCGCGCGGATCACCGACATGAATGTTCTGCACACGAGCTTTGATTCTGCCAACGACTTCAGCGTGCAGACTTTGCTGAATAAGCAAGCGAGAACCTGCCGTGCAGCGCTCACCGTTGAGCGAATAGACCTGGAAGATCGCACCATCAAGAGCGCGTTCAAGGTCGGCATCATCAAAGATAATGGTGGGCGACTTGCCGCCAAGCTCCATCGAAAACCGCTTGAGTGTGTTTGCACCGTTCCGAATGATTTCCTTGCCGGTCGTTGTTTCACCCGTAAAGGAAATGAGCTGCACGTGCGGATGAGAGACCAGTGATGCACCGGCCTT
>JBHHZW010000309.1:0-3484 GCA_046758305.1 Bacteroidota bacterium
ATTGTTCAAGAGTTCTTCAACGGTTCTTCCTTCGATCTCGACCATGTCTCTTTTGTCGGTGTACTGTCGAAGGGGTGTCGGAATCATTATTTTCACAGTCATCATTCCTCTCTCCTCGATCAATTTACTTTCCATGAAAGCAATCAGACTCGGATTCAATGGCATCTCCGCCCGGCGTGCTGGAAAGTCTCCCATTCGTTCAATGAGCATGCATGAACACCTACACCTCTATCTGTATGTCGGATCCTTCTACCCGGACGTTATATTGGGCAACCCCCTGGCTCGCCGGCGGACCCATTACCTTCCCGCTTCTCACGTCATACGTTGCTCGATGCCAGGGGCAGGTCACCTGAAAATCCTCGACCTCCCCCTCGGAGAGCGGTCCGCCACGATGAGTACACGTGTCATCGATAGCAAAGAAACTGCCGTTGATGTTAAACAGCGCAATTGTCTTGCCGTCAATCTTCAGAGCCTTGGCTGTCCCTGGCGGGACGTCAGCAACCGCTGCTACTTTCTTCAGTTCTGCCATGGAGTACCTCCTTATTGTTAGTTCATCGCTGCTTGCAAGCGCGTCAGCGCCTGGTACGCCAGTTTGTAATCGGGCACCAGTTCAAGAGCTTCCTCGTATTCTCTCAGTGCCTCCTGCCATTTTCCAAGCCTCTCATAGACTCGTCCAAGGTTGAATCGCGGATATTGAGGCGATTCATATCGCTTCGCCTGCTTTGCTTTCAAAAGCCACGGTATGGCATCCTCGTAGCGCTTGAGCTCGATAAAATAGGCGCCGATGTCGTTGTACGGGTTTCCGAAGTCGGGGTCGATTTCAATGGCTTTGTCACATTCTTCGATCGCCTTCTCATACCAGCCCATGAAACTGTAAGTCCAGCCGAGAAACGTCCGTGCCTCGGCAGTCGGATAAGCTTCGAGAGACTTCTTGTAGTACTTGATCGCATCTTCCAGAAAACCGCTGATCTGAAGTTTGTACGCCTTCTTGAACAGTTCGATCGCTTTCTCTATGTCGTGCTGATTTGTCATCAGTCATCGCGAATGTTGAAAGAACCTTCAGAGTGCGTTCAATTCATGGCCCGTGCTGTCGGGAGGTTCCTCCGTTTGGCAGTTTTCCTCTCTTTTGAGAAAGATAATCCACCGAGTACACGAAGAACACAGAGATTTTAGGACTTTATTGGGGTGATCCCCGTGCTCATTACCAGTTATCAATCTTCTGTGGACCTCTGCGTTTAAAATCATAATTAACAAATGAACCGCGAAGCACACAGAGAGCAAGGAGATGTCAGTTCAAGTACAAATCGAATTGGAACCTCTAGACGATAAGAACTTGCTCTTCAGAGAAGTTTCGGCGATCATCGTCGATCATCCAAGATCTGATTTCCTTCGGTTCTGCTTCTCTAACGGAAACAATGACGTACGAAAACCACGGCCAGGCGTGCTCGAAGTCATATGCGGACGGTCGCGCCTCGTAATCTGGGTGAGAGTGATAAAATCCGACCACCTCCAGCTGTTTCGCCCGCGATGCAGCTTCCGCCTGGCGATACTCGTCCGGAGTGATTAAGAATCGCCTCCTTCGTTCATCCATTCGTGCATTCGAGGCAGCTTGCACCTCGCTCACGAGCTTGTGTCCATCGTTCGCTTCGCCGAGAAGAAACCCGCAACATTCCTCCGGATACGTCCGTCTGATATGTTCGTGGATTTCCGTCAACAAATCCTTCGATATCCTGATCATCGTCTCTTGAGGATTGATCGATCAATTTTCTTCCCAGAATCGCTCACTCAGATACCGATGGCCGCCGTCTGGAAGGACCGTGACGATTACTCCTTCTTTTATCCGTTCAGCCACTCGAATGCAGACCGCAATCGCTGCGCCCGCAGATATCCCGACGAATAAACCCTCCGCGCGTGCAAGCAGTTTCACCATCTCATATGCCTCCTCCGTTGACACCTCGAGCATTTCATCCGCAAGCTCGGGGGAGTAAATCCCAGGGACAAGCGCGGTCGGTAAGTGTTTTAAACCCTCCAGTCCGTGCAGAGGTGATTCCGGCTGGAAAGCGATGACGACTACCGCTGGATTGACCTCCTTCAATCGGCGAGCAACGCCGACAAAAGTACCAGTGGTGCCGAGGCCCGCAACGAAGTGTGTGACCCGACCTTCCGACTGATGTATAATCTCCTCGGCGGTAGTGGTGTAATGGGCTTGCCAGTTGGCAGAATTGTTATACTGATCAGGATGAAAATATTTGTTCGGGTCTGCATCGACAATCTCTTTCGCCCTTCTTTGGGCGCCGTCAGTACCTTCCAGCGGGTCTGTCAAAATGAGATCGGCCCCGTACGCACGCAGGGTTCGTATTCGCTCCTGGTTCGCGTTCGCCGGCAAGACCAGCTGAACGCGGTACCCGAGCGCAGCTCCGATCATGGCATAGGCAATTCCGGTATTTCCGCTGGTCGCGTCGATGATGGTCCGATTGCGCGTGAGCGCCCCAGACCTCTCTCCATCGAGAATCATGTTCAGGGCCGGTCGGTCCTTCACAGACCCGCCAGGGTTGAACCACTCCGCCTTGCCGTAGATCTCGACCCCCCTTACGTGCTTGGTAAACGAGTGGATGCGGATGAGCGGCGTATTGCCGATCTTCGCTAGAACCGATTGAGGATTCTCGAGTGCAAACGAGGATGTGCGTACTTCAACCATGTTCGCAGGCTTTGTCAAGGTCGACCGGATTATCGGGTATGGCACCTAAAGAACAAGGCTTTTTGACGATGAGTTCAAGAAACCTTCCCTTCATTAGCTGAACCCGAACCGTTTCTGTCAGAGTTCCTAAGACACATCAGGAATCCGCACTCCAGAGTCGGCTCATCTCGCAAGTACGAGCCGATCCGCTTTCTTCGAACCGGACCAAGCTCGATGCAGCGATCGACCAGTGCACCGGCTCGAACTCCAGAACTCCATCCGCAAAAATTGGTTACACTTCTCGTAGATGTCTTGCCGCGTCATCATCCACCAAGCTACGGCTTTCTTCGCTAAACTCTCGTTTCTCACCTTCTCCTGTAGCTTCATGAGTCCTTCCAGCAGCGCCTCCGGTCGAGGGGGGCACCCTGGCACGTACACGTCCACGGGGACTACACGGTCAACACCCTTCAGCACGTGGTAGCCATGCTCCCAGTACGGTCCTCCGCACGTCGCACAGCTCCCCATCGAGATCACGTACCGCGGCTCCGCCATCTGCTCGTAGAGCCGCCTGACTCTCTCTGCCATCTTAATCGTCACCGTACCCGCCACAATCATTACGTCCGATTGACGCGGCGTCGCACGCGGAATCACCCCGAAACGGTCAAAATCGTAGTGAGACGCTGCCGTCGCCATCATCTCGATCGCGCAGCAAGCCAGTCCGAACTGCATCTGAAACAGCGAGGACAGTCGTGCCCAGTTCAACAACGTGTCCAGAGACGTGATGATGATGTTGCTGTTCTCGAATCG
>JBHHZW010000310.1:0-3410 GCA_046758305.1 Bacteroidota bacterium
TGGCCTTCGGCACTCCCGGGAGAACACGGGTGAAATCTAAGACAAATTCGGCGGGGGAATGAGTGATAATCGCAAGGTTCGAGTAGATACCTTCCGCTTCCTTCTCACCGAGCTCCACATTGATTTGCTGTGCAGGGGACGGCTGTTTGTTCATCGACGAATCTCCTCAACGAGTTGTCTTTGCCGAAGGCATTCCTTTGGAACGACCCCGACGGGTCAATGAATTTGTCCGAAAAGTTCGTCCTGACGCGCAAGCGTCTGCCGCAGCATCCTTTGGGGACACTCCGTGCGGCCAAATTCTTTTGAAATGCTCGATCGGTAGTCCCGCTCGAATCCCGAGCTGCCTGAGTGCAAGTCGGCTGGCAAAGTCAGGTCGGGCAGGCCTTCGCATTAGTCAATAGTAACTTCTCGGACAGACTCGATCACACCGAGGGTTACAACTCTACGAGTTGACGTACGGTCTCGTAAAGAAAACTCGTAGAGGAGTTGTTAACTTCTTCACAAACAACGCCCACAGCGAACGGTCTTGAAAGACTTTGGGCGGTGAAACTTCATTTTGAAATCGCTACTGACCTTGGCGGATATTGTCTGCCTTATCGAACGCATTCCGCGCTTCAGTCTGCATGTTCAAGTTCGCATACACCCGCCCGAGCTGCTCCCACAATTCTGCATCGTCAGGTCGCAGATCGAGGACGCGGTTAAAGCTTGGGAGCGCAGATTTGAATTTCTCTTTGTACGACTCGTCGACCTTAGCGCCTCTTCCCTTTTTCTGTGCCGCCGCTTCCGCCGCCTCTCTCATTTCGACACCCCAGTTCACGTAGGCGACGCCGAGGTTGTAGAGCGCACTCTCGTACTCGGGGTCAGCCTCCACAGCCTTTTGAAACCGCTCGATCGCTTCAGGATACTCCCCCTCCTTCAACAGGAGGACCCCGTAATTGTACTGATAATATTGGTTCTTCGGATGGAGCTCCGCCCCTTGTCGAAATTGCTCTTTAGCCTCTTCAGTCCGGTTCAGAGCAATGTAGGCATTCATCAAGACTGTCATGACATCTTCGTCTTGGGGATCCCAGGAACGCGCCTTCTCAAGATACGCGATCGCCTCGTCGAAGTTCTCCAGTGCAGTTCTGTACTCCGTAGAGTCTATATTCTCGCTCCCTAGTGCTTCGAATGCTGTTCGATGCCTCACCCCCATGTCATAGTAAATTTCGCCGAGCAACTTCGCGGCCTGCACGTCATTTTCCCTCTTCAGGACTTCTTGAAGAGGTGCGATAGCTCCCTCAGCGTTGCCCTTTCCGACGTAGGAGAACCCGAGATTCTTGTACGTGGCTGTGCTATCCGGATTTATCACGACAGCCGTCTCGAAAGCTTCGATGGCTCGATCGAAGTACTGCGTCGAGTCGTGACCCTTGGAGAAGTAGGTCACACCCCGGTTGAAGTATTGCGACCAGAAACTCAATCGAGTCCTCTGAATCTCCCCGCCGTGGGCGTTGGAAATCGACAGGGCCTTATCGAACGCTTCGTTCATGCCTACAAAATCCTTCTTCTCGGACTTGACTCTCCCGAGTAGATACCACGCTTCCTCGTTCTGCGGGTTGTTCGTGAGTTCTTTTTCTAAACTTGACTGTGCGTTCTCCCAGTCGGAACGCTGGACATAGAGTCGTGCACTCGTCATCTCCGCAGAGGAACATTGAAACCCCTGTGTCACGAGCGCGACCACGAGGACGCTCATCAAGAAGAAAACAGAAAATTTGTTCTTCATAGATGCCTCTTCTGAAAGGGTTCTCGATCCGCTTGCTGCAATGGAAAAATGTCACCGCAAATATACCGAAATTCATCTCGAGAGTCAAGAAATTTTCTCGCCTCAGAGGGCGTCCATGCCGTAACCGCACGCGTGAATTCCCTCAGAGAGTCGTCAGCACCGTTCGTGCATTCGTTGACTTTCAAGGGACTTTTTTGTACTCTTGAATAGTTCTCCCGGTTGCATTGGAGAGCGAACGTGCTTTTTCAACTCCTGGTCCCGTGGCAACTGCTTGGCGCCGGTAGCGCCCTCGACCAGCTCACCAGCGCTGTCCCAAAGGTATCCACGCGATCGAACCTTCGGGACTATCAGTCGAGGGCAGTCTATCCTGCTGTGCGAAACTCGTTGCCCGGCAGCAGGGGATGGAGACCGATCAGTCAATGGATTGCACATTCTGCAGGATCGTCCGACATGAGGAAAGCGCTGAGATTCTCTATGAGAACCGCCACACCATCGCAATTCTCGACATCAACCCGATTCACTACGGTCACGCGCTGATCATTCCCAAGACACACTGTGAAACGTTTGTTGGGCTTCCCGACGAAGTGCTTTCGGATTTCATCCTCGCGACCAAAGTCGTCTCAGAGGCGATCGTGAAAGGACTGAATCCGAGCGGATTCAATATTTTTTCGAACAACGGTCGGGCAGCAGGACAATCCATTTTCCATTTTCACTTCCACGTTACGCCTCGGTATGATGATGATCAGATCAAGTTTGTGCTGAAACTCAAGAAATACGAGAACAACCTGCTGCAGGAATACGCACATCGAATTCGAAAATACATTCCCTCGTGAGATGGACAAGAGAAAAATATCTCAAGCCCAGTTATGGTAAGAGGTTCGTAATAACTAAACTAAAAACCTATCTCACGGAGTAAATTTGCCCCGATGGGCTTCGCGCCCCGGGGCGAAGCCCATCGCGAGGAGACTCCATACTCAACCAAGGAAAAAACACGCTCATGACGCAGTTTGAAAAACTCACGCTGCCGACAAACGGTCGCCTCATCACCGTGCAGGACGGTATACTCCAAGTACCTGATGATCCCATTATCCCGTTCATCGAAGGCGACGGTACGGGACCAGAAATCTGGCGTGCGGCCCAGAATGTGTTTGACGCCGCAGTGCGAAAGGCGTACGGAGGGAAAAAGAGGATTGTATGGTTCGAAATCTATGCCGGAGAAAAGGCGAATCGCGTATACGGGGAGAACACGTGGCTTCCGGACGATACGCTCAAGGCAATTCGAACCTACACCATCGCAATCAAGGGACCCTTGACTACCCCCGTGGGAGGTGGAATTCGCTCGATCAACGTGACCCTCCGTCAAGTTCTTGACCTGTACGTATGCCTGAGGCCGGTTCGGTACATCTGCGGAGTGCCCTCTCCCGTCAAACATCCGGAAGCTGTCGATATGGTGATCTTCCGTGAAAACACGGAGGACATCTACGCAGGGATCGAATGGAAGGCGTGTACTCCAGAAGCGAAGCGAGCGATTGCATGGCTTCAGACCGAAATGGGTGTGAAGAAGATTCGGTTCCCGGAGACCTCCAGCATCGGCATCAAGCCCGTGTCCATCGCGGGCACCAAGCGACTCGTCCGGGCAGCAATTCGCTAC
>JBHHZW010000311.1:0-3404 GCA_046758305.1 Bacteroidota bacterium
CCGTTCTTCAACGGCTACCGCCCCCAGTTCTATTTCCGAACGACAGACGTGACGGCCGTTGTCGAGTTGCCCGAGGGCACGGAAATGGTTATGCCCGGCGACAACGTCGATGGGATGAAGGTAGAATTGATTGCACCGATTGCGATGGAGGAAGGGTTGCGCTTCGCCGTTCGTGAGGGAGGCCATACCGTCGGTGCGGGAGTGGTGACGAAAATACTCGAATAGATTTCTCACAGGCTGTTCACGAGTTGAGTGAACAGCCTTTTTTTGTGTACCGTCGTGATAGGACAACAAGGGGTTCTGCACAAACATGCCAGGACAAAGGATTCGGATCAAGTTAAAGTCGTACGACCACAGCTTGATCGACAAATCTGCAGAGAAGATCATCAGGACCGTTAAGTCGACGGGCGCCGTGGTGTCTGGGCCTATACCCCTGCCGACCAAGCGAACGGTGTATACGGTTTTACGGTCGCCGCACGTGGACAAGAAGTCGCGTGAGCAATTTGAGACGCGTGCGCATAAAAGACTGATTGACATCCTCAACTCCACGAGTAAAACTGTCGACTCTTTGATGAAGCTGGACCTGCCGGCGGGCGTGGATGTAGAAATCAAAGTCTAAAGCTCACGTTTTTTCCTCTGCTGTCAGGAGTGCGCCCAAGCAAGATTGGTCCGCGCGTGTTGACTCTCTGACCTTCGTCAGATTGGGAATCCTTCGGGAAGGATCGTATGTCAGGAATGCTGGGGAAGAAAATTGGGATGACCCAGGTGTACAACGAGTTGGGCGAAGCTGTCCCATGCACGGTGATCGAAGTTGGGCCCTGCTATGTCACGCAGGTCAAGACGATTGAGAAGGACGGCTACGACGCAGTCCAACTCGGGTTTGCCGACGCGAAGGAGAAACGTCTTCCGAAACCGATCAAGGGATGTCTTGCGAAGGCAAATGTGAAACCGCTCCGGCACTTTCGAGAGTTCACAGGAGGTGACCCAAAATCCCTGGCAGTTGGCTCCGAGGTGAAAGTGGATACAGTGTTTGCGACGGGCGATAGGGTCAAAGTGGCTGGAACATCGAAGGGGCGAGGGTTCCAGGGAGTGGTGAAGCGACATCACTTCGGCGGCGTTGGGATGACGAGCCATGGTCAGAGCGATCGCTTGAGAGCACCGGGCTCGATCGGCTCAAGCTCGTTCCCGTCGCGCGTGTTCAAGGGCATGCGGATGGCTGGACGGATGGGAGGATCACGCGTGACAGTGCGCAATCTGAGGGTCATTCGCGTGCTTGCGGACTCCAACCTCCTCGTCGTTCAGGGTTCGGTGCCGGGCCACATCAACGGAATCGTCGAAATTACCAAACTGGCTGGTCGTTGACCGAGGATGAGTGAAGATACATGCTCGCGGATATCTACAAAACGGATGGATCGAAGACGGGTGAGCAGGTCACGCTCGTTCCCGAGATTTTCGAGATACAACCGAACGACCATGCCATTTACATGGCCGTGCGGGCGTACCTAGCAGCGCAGCGGCAGGGAACGCACAAAACCAAAACGCGCGGAGAAGTCCGAGCGGGAGGCGGAAAACCGTGGCGCCAGAAGCACACAGGTCGCGCACGGGCGGGGTCCTCGCGTTCACCGCTCTGGAGGGGGGGTGGTAGAATTTTTGGACCAGAACCCCGGGACTATGATATCAAGCTTCCTGAGAAGATGAAAAAGCTGGCGCGAAAGTCCGCACTGTCTCAGAAGGCAAGAGAGAACCAGATTCTCGTCGTGGAAGATTTCTCGTTCGATCAACCAAAGACGAAGCAAATGGCCGCGGTGTTGAAAGCCCTTGCTCTCGACGGAAAGAAAACGCTGCTCCTCGTTCCCAAGAATGATGGTGTCGTCGTGAAATCGGGACGCAACATTCCCTTGCTTCACATTCTCGAAGCGAACAAGGCGTCCACGTACGATATCCTCGACTGTCGGATGCTCGTCATTCAGAGGAGTGCAGTCGGAGTTTTGCGGAACACGTTCAAGAACTGACCGAGTGGACTGTCAATCATGGCGAAGATTCTTCATCGGCCTCTCATAACGGAAAAAATCGTCGAATCGAAGGACCGCCGCCAGTATGCCTTCGAGGTCGATCACAGTGCAAACAAAATTGAAATTATCAAAGCCATCGAAAAGAAGTTTCACGTGACGGTAACAAGTGCCCGTACGATGAACGTCAAAGGAAAACGGCGAGCGCAGCTGACACGCCGCGGGCGCTTCGAGGGACGTACTGCAGGCTGGAAAAAAGCGATCGTCACGCTGAAAGAAGGGGACAAGATCGAATTCTTCGAAAACGTCTGAGCGAAGATCAACTAGTAATGCCAGGAGAAGGTTTGTCACCGCGGACTGTCCTCAGGGGATGGTTTCGCGATGTGATCTGGCAGGGAACATGACTTTATGCCGTTACGAACATTAAAGCCGCGCACTCCGGGAACACGATGGATGGACGTGCCGACCTTCGAAGAGATCACGAAGGTGAGGCCGGAGAAGTCGTTAATTAAGCCCCTGAAGAAAACTGGTGGGCGCAATAACTATGGACATATAACCTCTCGTCATCGCGGCGGTGGTCACAAGCGCTTTCTCAGGATCATTGACTTCAAGCGCCAGAAGCGGGGTATCGACGCGAAAGTTGCAGCGATCGAATACGACCCGAACCGATCTGCGCGGATCGCGCTGCTTTACTATCGTGACGGCGAGAAGCGATACATCCTTGCGCCGGACGGGTTGAGGGTAGGCGACATCCTCCAGTCGGGCAAAGATGCCGAAATCAAAGTGGGGAACTCTCTTCCGCTCGCAATGATCCCGATCGGTACGTTTGTGCACAACGTGGAGTTGCGGCCGGGCAAAGGCGGCCAAATGGCGCGAAGTGCGGGGACATCAGCGCAGCTGGTGGCGAAGGATTCGAGTCTCACGCAGCTCAGACTTCCCTCAGGTGAGATTCGCAACGTCCACGAAGAATGTTCTGCGACGATAGGGGTCGTGAGCAACATCGACCACGAGAATATTTCGTACGGAAAAGCGGGACGCAGGCGCTGGCTCGGTATTCGACCGCACTCCCGTGGTGTTGCGCAAAATCCGGTGGACCACCCGCACGGTGGGGGTGAGGGGAAATCCCCGCAAGGGAACCCGCATCCGGTTTCACCGTGGGGTCGTCATACGAAGGGCTTGAAGACGCGGAAGAATAAGAAGCAGTCCAGCAAATTCATCGTGAAACGAAGAAAGTAATCATCGGCACTGTCGCTGGAAGGTCTCATGGCGCGATCGACAAAAAAAGGGCCGTTCATTGACCCAAAACTGTTGCAGAAAGTCCAGTCGTTGAACAGATCCAACCAGAAGAAAGTCATCAAGACCTGGTCTCGTGCATCGACGATCACGCCGGAATTC
>JBHHZW010000312.1:0-3398 GCA_046758305.1 Bacteroidota bacterium
GAGGTCTCTGTAGCAATCACACGACGCTTCGTGCAGCGCACAAAAGTCACAGGCGTCCTTGATGCAGCATGAATACTTGCCCTCCTCAGCCAGCGTTCCTTTCGCGTCGTCGAGGTCGCCGCGAACTTTCTTGATTTTCGACGCCCCATCGGTAGCTACGTGCGTCAGTGTGTCCAAGGTTACTCTTTGCGTTTGGCTCTGCTCATCCCGCTCTGAACTACATGAGGTTAACAAAAAACTGCTCATCAGAATGACACCGATGATAGACGATTTCATGAACGATGCTCCTCCTTTTGAAAATTTCAGCCACAATGGACAGACCGAACTCTGAGAAGTCCGTGTGCGCAGTGACACTCCTGACAGATCCGATTCTGATACGAACTGTTAGATCCTCGTTTTCCAGTTTTTCACTTTTGATTCGTCGATCTGAATTTCGTCTCCTACCACAACGCTCGGAATAGGGTCGGGGGGGTACTTTTGGCAAGATCCCGAAATGCCTTCCAGATTTTGCAACTTCCATGTGGTGCCGCAGGCGTTGCAGATTAAGATGTTGTTCTGGGCATGATACTTCCTTGAATTACACGGCTCACAAAAAGCAATCGACGTCACTAACTTCCCTTCGGGAGAGATAAACGCAACGAGGGATATTGGAACCGAAGCTCCCCCGTAATCGAATCCGACCATACGATGCTCGAGAACGTCTCGAAGCAAGATGATAATTTTTCCGCCCTGGACACGTGACGCGACCTGCACCATGTCGGTTCGCTGGTCGGCGTACAAGATTCCTTCAGCGACGGTCGGCTGAGTTTCAATCACCGGGTGCGGATGAAAGGGAAGGCTGTGGAAAAAAGCAATCCCGCCTCCGACGAAGGCAACAAACGCCACCACCAGGAAGACGATCCTTCCGATCTGAGCGGGTCCTTTGGGCGCCTTGGAGAATGGCGTTCTTTGCCGAGAGAGGCTGGGTTCACCCGACGGTTTGGCCGAAGCGAGCGGGCCTCCGCAATGGATGCAAAATCGAGCTTTCTCGCTCACCTGTTTTCCACATCGAGGGCAGTTTCTCTGAGGCACTAAAGGATCTTTCATATCTTTCTCCATCCTGTTCCAGTAATATACGAGGTTCTTTGAAGAGATGCATTTTGCTGTACTCGCTCGAAATGTCAGGGCTGCGCGAGAACGAGGTCAAAAACATTATGAACACCGATCGGTTCGATGGAATAGAAAGGCTCTCCATACCGAACACCGATCTGGTTCCCATAGTACTTCGCTCTCGTCTCTATGAATTCCATGAACGCCGGTGAGCTCACCAACGTCTCCGGCTCTTTTCGTTTCGGATCGTAGAACTGAGACGCAAATGCTCTGATCGCAGCCATTCGTGTGTCGTAGGTCTCTGAAATGTCGACGATAAAAGAAGGAATGAACTCATACTTCTGCATGTAGTGGAAATACCGTCTTGGACGATGGGGTGCTTGGGGCTTTCCGGAATCCCTAGTCACAATTTTCGTGAGCCCCGAGTAATACCACGCCTCCCTGCAAAGGATGTGGGCCTGTTCGTGATCGGGGTGACGCTCCAACCAATGAGGAATGAACAGAACATCGGGGCGATACCGACGATAGACCTGGACGACTTTGAGGATGTTCTTACGAGTCCTCTCGATGTTACCATCCGGAATGTCCAAGTTTTCACGAACGGCAACCTTCAGGATGCTCGCCGCGTTGCTCGCTTCCCCTTCACGGATTGTTTTCGAGCCCCGGGTACCGAGCTCGCCGCGAGTAAGGTCGAGCAGTCCAACCCTATACCCTTTCTTTACCAGCTTGGCAACTGTTCCACCGCAGCTGAGTTCGATGTCATCCGGATGGGCACCGACCGCAAGGACGTCAAGTTTCATATGGCACGCAACTTATCGGAAAAAATTCGGAACAATATAGACAGCTCACAGTTAAGAAACAACACTTACGACGTTGGTGTTCCTTGATTCTTGTCACCCCGCGCCCTATATTGCAAGCGACACCTCTTCCACTCCATGAAACAAAACTCACACACCCAAACACACGTTTATTCCGTCACGGAAATCACCCGTCGCATCCGAGGGACGCTCGAAGGAGAATTCCCAGAAGTATGGGTGCAGGGTGAAATTTCCAACTTCAAACAGCACACTTCCGGACATATTTACTTTACTGTCAAGGACGAAAGAGCGCAATTGTCTGCCGTGATGTGGCGGTCGCGGACGGATGCGCTTCTGTTCACACCGCAAGACGGAATGAAGATTATCGCACAAGGGCAAATCACCGTTTACGAGGTACGCGGCATCTATCAACTGGATGTTCACCAGCTCCACCCGATAGGCATTGGTGAGCTTCAACAGGCGTTCGAACATCTCAAAGAAAAACTGATGAAAGAAGGGCTGTTCGACCCTGCGCACAAGAAGCCGCTTCCAGAGTTGCCGGAGCGTATTGGAATTGTTACCTCTCCGACTGGAGCGGCCATTCGTGATATGATCAACATCATCTCTCGGCGATTTCCGGCGGTCGAATTGATTCTCACTCCCGTTCGAGTTCAGGGGTATGGGGCAGCTGCCGAGATCGCGCAGGCAATCCGTGACCTGAATGAATATCCTGAGGTCGATGTGATCATCGTGGGTCGAGGAGGAGGCTCATTGGAAGATCTCTGGGCCTTCAACGAAGAGGTGGTTGCGCGCGCGATCTACGAATCGGCGATTCCCATCATCAGTGCTGTTGGGCACGAGGTGGACTTCAGCGTCAGTGACTTTGTTGCGGATTTGCGTGCGCCGACCCCTTCCGCCGCAGCAGAACTGGTCGTACGGAACCGCCTGGAACTGCTTGATATTATACGCAATTTTTGCTATACTATGACCCAACATTTGCGGGATTTTATCGAGTCCGGACGTGAACGGATTCAGCACCTCGTCGAAAGTTACTCCTTCAATCAGCCGCGGGACCTGGTTCGACAATATGGTCAGCGGGTGGATGAGGTCGATCGGCGGTTGGGGGAACTTCTGAAGCATCGATTCGAGCTGCTCCGGAGCAAGGCGGAGGAACTTCAGAAACGGATTGAATCTGTGAACCCCGACCAGGTCGTGCGACGTGGCTACGTCATCGTGTACCGGGACGGAGAACTGATCAACAGTGTGAGCCAGCTGAGACCGAACGATCTTTTGAAGATGAAATTCCGTGACGGGGTTGCGAAATCTCGCGTCGAAAGCGGGTAGGAGACATGTCACCATCCAAGAAGGACAAGAAGAATTCTTTTGAAAGCTCTCTGAAACGTTTAGAGGAAATTGTTGATACGCTTGAGCGCGGTGACATACCGTTGGAAGATGCGTTAACGATGTATGAAGAGGGAATCCAGTTGTCGAAAGTGTGTGTCGAGAAACTGA
>JBHHZW010000313.1:0-3386 GCA_046758305.1 Bacteroidota bacterium
CGCCAGCCCGCCGGCGGCCGTCCGCCGCGGGCCGACCTTCGCCCTCTTCCGTCCCTTCCACCTCTGCAGCCTGGAGACGCCGAACTCCGTGGCCAGCGCGGTCCTCTTCGGCCAGCCCACCGGCGCCTGCCGGCCCGAGCCGGTGGCGGACCTGATCACCATCGCCAAACGGGATCTGAGGCCAGGCGAGATCCTCGACGGGGGTGGGGGCCACCTCGTGAATGCCCTCTGTGAACGCGTCGAAGTGGCGCGGGCCGAAAACCTCCTGCCCTTCGCCTTCGCCTACGAGGCCAAGCTGACCCAAGGGGTGAAGCGCGACGAAGCGATCCGGTGGGACCAGGTCGAAGTCCCGCAGGACTCCTTCCTCCTCAAACTCTGGCAGCTCCAGGAGGCTTCCCACCCCTGATGGCAATCCACCGCCTCACCCCAAAGATCGCGACGCAGGTGGACAGACGCTCAACCAACACTCGCTTTGCCTGGACACAGCTCCATGCTACAATTTGCGATGGAGGGTGTGATGACTCGGTTGCTAGAAGAGCTGGAAGAGCTTAAGAACGAGTTTCACCGGCGTCTCTTGAAGCTTATCGCCATGACGCATAAGTTGTCTCCTGAACGGGCCGGCGCGGAAGAACTTAAGAATCTCTGGGACCAGATTTCTGCCTTGGAAGCCACATTAGATGTTTTCGGAGACGCCGAGCTCGCGCAGGATGTCGAGGCCGGCCTCTCAGATATCGCAGCCGGTCGAACAGTCACTTTAGAGGAGGTTAGAAAGAAGTACCTTAGTCCAGAAGGTCGCCCAGAGAAAGGTAGTGTTTAGCGTCAGGTTGTCGCGCCGAGCCGAGAGCAAGCTTGATCGGCTGGGTAGTGAAGACCGAAAGCGGATTCTTGCCGCCGTAGAAGAGCTTGCCAGAGATCCCTTCGCCGCGTCACACGTAACCACACTTTTTCACCCCCGAGAGCGACTCTTCCGCAAGCGAGTCGGTCCCCTTCGGATCGTCTTTTCGGTCGACGTGGAACACGAAGTTGTTCTCGTTGTCGCGCTTGGGCGACGGGCAGACGTGTACCGCAACCTCTGATCAGTGAAGCCTATAGACGGCCACGCTTCCGCAAATCCTTAAGGACGGCTTCGAAGGGCAGATTGGGTTCCTTGGCCCGTTCCTCGAAGGCGGCCAGATCCTCGGCGTCTTCCAACAGACTGAGGCGCACGGCCTCGTTCACTAGCTCGGAGACGGACTGCTCCGTCTCGGCCGCCTTTACCTTCAGGGCCTTATGCAGGTGGGGTTCGAGGTAGATGGTGGCTCGCTTGGCTGCATTTTTCATAAGAGTAGCTTAGCACCATAACGCTATAACGTCAAGACGTCACAAAACTGAGAGCGACCCTGACCCCATTTTCTCCCACGGTGCACTACTTCGTGTACTTGTCTGCCCCAAGGAAATGCAACGAAACGTAAGATTCAGCTCCAACGACCCAGCTGTCGTGAGGTTTCGGTGGGATATAGAAGAGGTTGCCCGGCTTTAGCTCGACAACGCTGCCGTCTTCGAATGCAGCTGTGGCCGTCCCAGCCACGACCAAGCCCACATGCTCGACACTGCAAAGACGGGTTCCAGCCTGAGGGCCGACGTGAACGGACCACTTCCATCCCGGCTCACATGTAGCCCTGCCGATGATGAGACCACCGATCTTCACAACTTCAAATCGCCCCTTCTCAAAAAGCCGCACGTCATCGGGCCTATCGAACGTCTTCAAGATGGCATCGAGCATTTGAGATCTCCTTAGCGTCAGCAGTGCAAAGCGCCGTACAGAAACGGGGCCAGAGGGCGCTGACACCATTTTCTGTGCAGGGCGTGTTCATTCTGTGCACCACCTGATTATCGCGCGGATTACCAGGGGAGCTGCCAGATACACGACGATGTTGACGGTCGCAATGAAGGGCTCCATTGGGGCATCTAAGTGCACGCCGCCAACCAGACCCCAAAGGATAATACCCAGCGCTAGGAAAAAGTTCTCCGCAAAGGTGAGATAGTCTGGGTCTCTGACATACAAGAGGTACAGGGTTGTCGCCACGACAAGAACGCTGTAAACAACGTATACCCATCTCAGGAGTCGCGTACCCCGTGCTGTCATGCTAGAAGATCCGCTTCACGTAGAAAATCGACTCCGACCCCACTTTCTCACTGTACATGGAAAAACTCGAGCCGCTGGATTTCATCGAGGTGAACACAGCAGAATATGGTCCCGATTTCTGTAATTGTTATTCCAACGTAAGCGTTCTTGACGTGTCCGTTGGAAAATGTTCGTTCCCCTCCAGCGTAATAGCAACCGAGAAGCCAGCGTTCCTCCAGGCGGCTACGAAAGATGACGGGAGAAAAGACTTCTAGCGGCGCTTGCAACAGGTATTCGGCAGCAACTCCCGGTGGTTTCCGAACGATTCTCACTCCTAGAGCGACTTCCGACAATTTCCAATTCAGAAGAAGCTCTCTTTGCACGTCTGAAAAATCCATCGGAATACACAGATCCCGAATTGAAGGGACATCTAGGTTTATAGCCTCAAACCCGCTGGCTTCATTGGTTCGCCGCCATACTGCTCGTAGCTCCCTTTGGGACGCATATTCTTTTGGCTTCACGAAGGCGATCCGTCGCAGGTCCGAAAGTAGATAGTTGGCAAGAGAGTTTGGACCGGGGTCTGTCTCCTCAATATCTCGGCCGATGTAGAGGCACTCACGAACTCCCAGAAACTGCAGATCGTCGAGCGCATCAGATACTCTTCGCAGGAAGGCTTCGAAGTCAGTAATGAGTACGCAACTGTCTTTTTTCTCCCCGATTGCCCACTCTAGGGAGTCTGAGAAAAAAAAACCGAGTGGCGCAATACAAGTGGGCGTTGGAAAAATCCAATTCTTCGGCCCACTCCGAGTTCAAAACATCTAAGCGTTGGTCAGGAGGATAGAAACGTGGGAGAGTCCCATTCGCGTCCTTCGCAAGACCCTCGTAATGAGTATACCGGCTGACTAGCTTGACCTGGCCTTCACGAACATCAAGGAGTTTGCCTTTGTACCGACTAGGATCCCGAAATTCCTGGATCGTAGGTAGATGAACGTTCCCGTTGTCGAGGAGTGCGCGTGCGTGTTGGCTCGACAGAAACTTAAAAGCTGGAAAGATAATCTCCAAGTCCCCAATTCGCTGTCGAAGTGCCTTCGGGAGGTTGTGCGGCATAACGCTTTCAGGGAGCTGCCCAAATAGAATCAGACAGATCTGTTAACTACCACAAAATCTGCGGTTCGCTGCAACCTGTTTCCGACGCCCTTGACCGAGATCCGAAGCACATCCCCCCTCGCTTTGAATGGCAGGATTCGGCGGCCGCTGCTCGGTCCAGCAAGCCAGTCGGCCG
>JBHHZW010000314.1:0-3385 GCA_046758305.1 Bacteroidota bacterium
AATAACTACAAAAAACTAGTTTGGTCGACCACTATGTCAGATGGCTATTTAAATTGAAATCCAATCGGAAATAGGAACTACCAAGTAGAACCCTTTCCAGGAATGCGTAGATTGTTCGACGTCAGCTAAAAGTGGACACCAAGAGGTTGAAAGTCATAGGGATGGTTTTACGTTCCGTTTATATCGCCTGCAGGCGGGAGGTTGCCACTTGATTTGCAGAGTGAACGTCAGGGTATTAGGCTGCGATATTCCGCTGCGTTCGATGTATTACACGGTTCCGCCTAGTTCTAGTTAGGCCTCTCATCATGACCAACGCAAACGTTAACGACTAAATGCAACTTGCCAAGCTACAGGTGATTGCGCGAATTCACGACACCACGGTGAAAGGAGATTCGCATCAGTTTAGAAAAGAAGACGAAACCGAGCATCACGCCAACGCCTGACGGACCCTATCTGGTGAAAGACCTCGAGAATTTCACCAATCGAAAGGGCCCGATCGAAACCAAGCCGACGATGGCACTTTGTCGATGCGGCGGATCGGCCAATAAGCCATTCTGCGATGGGACGCACTCAAAGATTGGTTTCTCCTCGGCCAAACTGGAGAGCCGGATTGAGGACAAGCGGGACAATTACGAGGGTGAGAGAATCACCATTCACGACAACCGGGGCATTTGCGCACACGCCGGCCGTTGCACTGATGGACTCCCCTCTGTTTTCCGCTTGAAACAAGAGCCGTGGATCGACCCAAAAGGCGCGAGTCGCGACGAGATCATCGAGACGGTTCGGAGGTGCCCGTCGGGAGCACTGAGCTACTCCGTCGATGGCGTCGAACACCGCGGTCGGGAAGGCGAGCCGTCCATCTTTGTTTCCCCGAACGGACCTTACGTGGTCACCGGGGGACCGGACCTTCTCGATACGACCCGCGGGGCAGGCGCTTCAACGGAGTACTTCACGCTTTGTCGATGCGGCGGATCGAAGAACAAACCATTCTGCGACGGTACGCACTGGTACAAGAAGTTCACCGATGATAAGAACTAGCAGGCGGACACGGTGAAAACGACCCGCACGCGGAGTGCGTTGCCGCTTCCTGGTTCGGATAGGCGGTGAATCGCTTTCTTCTCAAGCTCTTTGATCTTGGCAAGGTTGGAATCGGATTGGACATACGGCGTATGATGGTGGCGAGCGCTAGTGAGACCGTCTCGATTGCCGCGTACGGACGTGGGGTGCCACACGTCAAGTAGGCCCGAGTGGTACTGCGGGGGGCGGCGTAACAAGCGTTTGCAGCGGGCGCGGAGAGGCATCGTACTTACTGTTTAGGATGTGGGGCTGCGCAGCTGAAATGCGACCTTTTACGTCGGCATGGAGGATCTACCATTAGAATTCGAATAGTCCCCAACACTCCTCTGTTCTTCTTGCTGACGCTCTTCTTGGCAACTTGCGATGGCAGTCCTGGCGGGCCGCCAAGCGATTTCGATCTAACTCCATTCAAAGAGCTGGCAAGAAACAGCCCCTGTGCGGACATACGCAACCGTCTTTTCCTCATCGATAGAGAGTTGGTCTTCTGGGATCGCGCGGGTAACTGTGACGATGCGGGTTACGCTCAGGTGCTCTTTGGTAAGAGTGTTGAGCAAGTCTTATGCACATTGTACGATTCTATTGCCGGGCCTACGGGGGGTTGCAATGACGAAAGCTACCGTGAGCTATTCGATACTCTGATAGCGAACCTGAGCCAGCCGGACCTCGGCCTGGGGTCCAATCACACCGTCGAGGAGATACCATTGTGAATAATCTGCCTTGATTTGACCACCGAAGGATTCCGAAGGAGTATCTTCGGGCAGTTGAGTCCGCAGCAGAAACTGAATAACTTCACGGAGAGCTGGCACAGTGCTGAGGTGGCCGGTGGCTGACCAGGCGCCGCTAGGCTACACATTCGACTTGCCCTATGAAATCATGTGAAAGGAGCTACCTAAGACCGGCATGCAGCCGACGCCCTGCGGGTGTGGGTGATGTCGTGTCCGTTATGTAAGAAAGGAGGACCTATTATGATTAGTTATATCGCTACCGTTGGTGTCTATGTTGACGATCAGGATGCAGCTGAAAAGTTTTGGATTGAGAAGGTAGGACTTGAGGTCAAGAAAAAGGAGTCTATGGGGCCGAATGCAAATTGGTTAGAAATCGGTCCTAAAGATGCTCAATCCAATTTAGTTGTTTATCCTAGATCAATGATGAAAAATTGGGCAGAACTGAAGCCTTCCATTGTTTTCGTATGTGAAAATTTTGAAGAAACATACAATAAGCTGAAAAAGAATGGTGTTGAGCTTATTGGCGAACCAGAAAAAATGCAGTGGGGGACTTTTGTAAAATTCAAGGATATAGATGGTAACGAATTTTTATTAAAAGGCTAGATTGTTACAAACCAGCGGCTGCACACGGAGGCCGCTACACGGCGCCGGTGAGCCGCGACGTTAGCTGCACATCGAAAAGGACAGAAGTAAGCTGAAAAGCGTCTCCCAGAATTTTGCAATTGCCATTCTCGTAACTGCACTGGTTATTGGTAAGTCGTTAGATGCCGTCTTCTATCGCGCATAGGACCCGAAATTCAAGGAACGGCTGTTCGAAATAGCAACCAACTTTGATGAATACGCCTCCCAATTCATGTAGTCTTGAAGATCTATAATTTCGTTGGACCAAGACTTGTGCAATCTTTTGCGGACGGGGCAAATTCAGCGATTGGCTCCTAAGCAGGCTCGTGAGCAGATCATATTCCCCGCCATTCTCCATACGAATCTCGCTGATGATCAAATCTGGCAATTGAGTTTTTGCCATTTCGGCCGCAGTAATCCCCCTGTCCGCGCCAATCGCGTCAAATCGATTTCCTTAGAGAATGGTAAGAATCGTATGCAGTTGTGAGAGTTCGTCTTCGACGACGAGAATCGTAGTCATACGAGTACTGGGCATGAATATATCGTGAATTTCCTCATTGAGACATAATCTTTTGAAAAGAAAAAGTCTCAATTGGCACACTCACCGGGGACTGCTTTGTGGCACGGGTTCGAGAGAGCATCGGCGTAAATTGGATCCACCATTCGGCGGAACTTCGCGAGTCGATACGGCACATTGAGTGCGAGATGCACTTGATAGAAATCTAGTCTCAGCGCTGCAGCATAGCCTATGAACCTTCTCGTGAGCATACGATCCCTCTGCCCTGCCCCGTCTCCTTGCTTCTCGAGAAAATTTTCACCATGTTGCTTGCAGCGTTCTTGAAATAACCTCGAACCTTCCCTCATATTTTTGCTGGAATTCCACTTGATGAACAGCAACGCCCTCAACCCGATGCTCGTTGCCCACTATTCTGACCGACCGACGGGTGCAGAGGCATGGCTGA
>JBHHZW010000315.1:0-3376 GCA_046758305.1 Bacteroidota bacterium
TTTCACTCAGGGCGATTCTCGGACGATCCGCAATCGAATCATAAAAGGTTTCGCCGTATAGCTCCGCCATGCGGTCGCTGCGCGAATAATCCTGACGAAACATCATCCAGTTTTTCCAGAAATTACTCAAGGCTCGCAACCTGAGATTCGTCTGCGCACGTTTGAGGAAATCAACCTCGATCTGTTGGACAAGATCGACGTAATCATTCGCTGTGATGCTCCTGTCAGGTTTGGACTCCAGCAAGCGCTTCAGATGGAGGTAATAGAGTGCACCGATGATCGAACCGCCAGAGACAGCTGAGATGACCTCAACACATCGAAGAATGTCGAGCTCTGCAAGCCGGGCTAGTACCCCGATGTGAAACAGCGATGCACGAAAGCCCCCACCGGAAAGCGCCAATCCAAGTTTGCGGGTTACCATAAAGGTCCCTCCCGGATGATATCCTGGTGGATGTCTCCCCTCTCATCGGTTGAAGCGGAAGAGATCGTTCTCGGATAGTCGTCGGTACAACCTCGCGGCGACTTACTGACGAGCCGCCGATACGAGCGCCTCGATCAGCCTCACTCCCGCACGCAGCGTATTGCCTTCAGCATCGTAGGCTGGATTGTAGGCTGTTATGGCGCCAGCAGGTATTCTAAAGCTTTCCGCGATCATCCGGACTCCATCTTCAACTTGCTCCACCATGAGTCCATCTGGCACCGAATAATTATTCGCAGGTGTCTTATGAGGATCCAACACGTCTAGATCAATATGGACGTAGATGTTCTGAACGTGAGCTCTGAGATCCGCAAGCACGGGACCGAGAGCTTCCCGGATCCCCTTGTCCTTGACTGCTCGTGCATGGAGAAGGGCGATTTTTGATCTCTCCATCAACTTTTGTTCCTCAAGGTCGAAATCGCGGACACCGACGAGGACGACATTCGCCTCCTGGACCGGACGAAAACCCGGGATTGTTGTCGCGAGTTTCGTCCAGCAGCGGCCCGTGGCCATTGCAAGCGCCATTCCATCGAGGAACCCACTGACCGTCGTCTCCGGCGTGTTGTAATCACCGTGCGCATCGAACCAGACGATGCCCAGTTGAGCTGGCTCGAGCCCGGCCAGTGTGCCCATACAGCTGCTGCAGTTCCCTGCAAGTACAATGGGGAACCTTCGAGAATTAACAGTCGACCGAACGCGCTCCGCCAGAAGCCGATTCAACTCAAACGCAGTACCATTTTCGGTCGGGAAAGGAGTTTTCACTTCGATACTCTCCACATCAACTTCGTGCCCGCGTTCTTGAAGTGTCTGATCAATGTGGTGTTGGACGAAATGTTCAGGACCTCGTCCCATGCGGACACCCTTCTGTCCCGAGTCGTATGGCACTTGAATGATCTGAATCTTCATTACTCTACCATCTTCACTCTTGACCCCATGAGTGTCCGGAACAGCATGAGCGTGATTGCGAAACCGCAGCTACGCTCGATAGCTCATACTCGTGAAGGTGAGCATTCAGTAGATGAGTGAAACGGCTCTTAGTCTTTTTTGACGAGATTGAGAGCAGCGGAATTAATACAATAGCGCAAACCTGTCGGCTTTGGTCCGTCGTCAAACACGTGACCGAGGTGAGCACCGCACTTGCTGCAAAGGATTTCCGTTCTTTCCATGAAGAAACTCCGATCAGTTTCAGTGCTAATGTTCTCCTTGGCGATCGGTTCCCAGAAGCTTGGCCATCCGGTTCCGGAATCATACTTCGTGTCTGAACTGAAGAGGTCGTTGCCGCAGGCAACACACTGGTAGACTCCCTTGGTCTTGGTGTTGCAATATTTCCCCGTAAAAGCCCTCTCTGTCCCCTTCTTTCGTGTGATTTGAAATTGTTCCGGTGTCAGCAATTGTCTCCACTCCTCCTCAGTCTTATGGACCTTTTCAGTCATGATGAATGCTCCCTCGTGTGCTGAATAGACCTCTATTTTCAGTGCGTCAGAACGTCGTTTCCCCAGATGCTCTCGTTTTGCCTTCCCCTGAGATTGTTGATTGTCCGCGGCGAATATATCGTCGCTTCTTGCGGATAGAGTTATCAATGCGACAGCTAGGAGAATAAAATCCGCTCTCATAGGTTCTTCTCCTGTGTAATTTAGCAAGACTCCTTATCCATGCTAAGAAAACTGCTTGGCCCAGGTACAGCCGGTCGTAAGAGCAACTTCAAGATAATAAACTCCGCTATTGAAAACGCCCGAAATATTTCTGTCGGTATGAAAGTACATAACGGTCAGGTCTCCCGGTATTCCAGCGTTGTGCTAACGTCCGCCTTCGGCGGAGAGCGTCGTGGTGCGCCGTGTTCAATTCTTGTCCGTGCTTACGGGCGTCATTCCTCGTCCTGTCTAAAACCGATAGGCCGGCGCTTTGGCTCTGGAGGCCTCATGAGTTCTCGGATTGCATCAAAGACAATCTTGAACTGGGCGTCGTACTTTTTCTCCAACGCCGCTAGCTTACGAGCAAGTTCTTCGTTGGACGCAAGCATCCTGCGAAGGCGCACAAACGCCCGCATAATCTCGATATTGACACGGACGGCCCGCTTACTCCTCAGAACGCTTGAGAGCATAGCGACACCTTGCTCGGTAAACGCATACGGCGTCGCCCTGCGGACACCGCCCCAACTCGAAGTCACAATTTGTGATTTCAAGTTCTGAAACTCTTCAGAGGTCAGTTGAAACATGAAATCCTCCGGGAAACGGACGGCGTTTCTTTTGACGGCTTGCACGAGCACGCGTGGGGCAACCTGATAAAGGCGGGCAAGGTCTGTGCTGAGCATGACCTTCTCCCGGCGCAGAAGATAAATGCGCTGCTCTATTCGCTCCCTTGGGATGACAGCATGGGTGTCCTTCATCGATTATCCTATGGTATCGCCTTCCTCAATGCGTGCAGATTCAAGGTGGCGGTTGCGGCTAACGTCTGGCGGCTAAAAGTTCGTACCGTTGCGAACTATCAAATGATGCGCCGACTTGCCCACCGCCTTTCGTGGCGGTAGGAACAAACCAAAACGTGCCTGCACGCCGGAATGCGTTTCGGCACGCAGGCGTGAGCAACGGCATGAAGCGACCACAACTGTTTCTTACAATTGAGGGAGCGTTTTTTAGCCGCCTGTTAGCTCAAGCCGCAGGAGTTGTCCCTCCTTCTCCTCAGTCTTGTCCTGCATTACACCCGGATCTTGCAAGCGCTGATTCTTTTCCAGTCGTTACGCGCCTTCCTTGACTTCAATGACCTCATCTGCGACGAGACCGTGAGCACGGTGGACTTCGACGTGGACTGCGACCTCGTCGGCATCACCGGCTACGTGACCCAGGCCCGGCGCATGTTCGAGCTGGCGGACGAGTTCCGGCGGCGCGGACGGCTCGTGGC
>JBHHZW010000316.1:0-3366 GCA_046758305.1 Bacteroidota bacterium
TGCCGCACGTCGGGATCGGAGCGAGTCGGCATCAGGACTCACGGAGGCATTTCCTCCAAATCATCAATCCGGAATCAGCTTACTGCCTCCTCGCGTGATCAATTTCCCCCTGGGCGGCCAGAGAACTCCGATTTCGATGCATAAATTTGTTTGATCGGCGCTATCCGCTTGATTCGTTCCTCCGCGAGCTTGTTCGATGCGAGGTACGTCGGGACATTCTGCTGTTTAGCAGTTGCGAAGATGTTCTTGAGCGTCGCATAAATCCCTTCCGCTTGCTTTAACGCACGATCCTGCCGGTAGCCTTCAAGCTCGTTCGCGACGTTGATCATGCCTCCCGCATTGATCGCATAGTCGGGAGCGTAGAGGATGCCGCGCTCGAGGAGTAGCTGTCCATGTTTCTTTTCGTCCAGCAGCTGATTGTTTGCTCCGCCGGCTACGATCTTGAACTTGAATTTGGAGATTGTTTCATCGTTCACGATGCCCCCGAGCGCGCACGGACAGAGGATGTCCGCGCTCACTTCGTGGATTTTCTCAGGGGGAACGTACTCTGCCTTGAATTTTTCCACGATCGACTTAACGCGTTCTTGACGAATGTCTGTGACGATAAGCCTTGCTCCATCTTTGTACAGATGTTCGCATGTGTACTGCCCGACGTGACCGAGCCCCTGAACTGCGACTCTCTTTCCTCTCAGTGAATCGCTTCCATAGACTTCATGGACGCAGGCCGTCATTCCGACGTAGACACCGTACGCAGTCACTATGGAGGGATCGCCGCTGCCTCCGAGCGCATGGGAGATGCCGGTTACGTATTTCGTTTCCATTCGGACGAATTCCATGTCGCGTACGTCGGTGCCGACATCCTCGGCGGTGATGTAACGGCCTCCCAATCCCTCCACAAATCGTCCGAACGTGCGGAAGAGAATTTCAGATTTGTCCCTCTGCGCGTCTCCGATGATGACCGCTTTACCCCCTCCCAGATTGAGGCCCGCGATCGATGCCTTGTACGTCATTGCACTTGAAAGTCTGAGAACGTCGCGGAGAGCGTGTTCATCGGACTCGTAGGTCCACATCCGCGTACCGCCGAGCGCGGGTCCCAAGACAGTGTTGTGGATCGCGATGATCGCACGTAATCCTGCCTCGCCGTCGAAGCAGAAGGTGACCTGTTCGTGATCTCGTTTCTGCAGGTCCTTGAATATAGCCATGATTCATCCTCGGGAGTGTGTAACGACTTCAGAACTCAAAGTCCTGTGTCTGCTGCTATGGTCGGTGGGCAAGGGTGTGATGCGAGGAGCGTGAGTGACCGGATTTGCATCGACCAGGACTTTTGTCCGGAAGGCGTTAAAGATGTTAGATTCTATGAGTGTTTCTGGCGGAGTACTGAGTGCAAAGACCTTGCCGTTCGAGAGGAGAGCCACACGGTCGCTGAAGGTCGCGACGAGGTTCAGATGATGGGACACCGAGGCGACATTGCCACGACGCTGTTTGCTATATCTTCTTAGAATGGTGAAGATGTCGATTTGATGCGAGAGATCGAGCTGTGCGTTTGGCTCGTCGAGAAGGAGTAGACCTGGCTGCTGTGCCAGCGCTCGAGAGATGAAGGCTCGCTGCCACTCGCCGCCGGAAATCGACGTAATAGGAGGGTTGATCTGCACGGTGATGTCTGTAAACTCCATCATCTCAAGCGCGATCTCCTTTCCACGATTGCCCTCGAAACCGATTCCCCGAAGATGGGGAAATGCTCCCAGCAGGATGACTTCAAAGGCGGTGAACGGAAAGAGTGCGGCGTTCGCCCGAGGAACGAAACCGACACGTTTTGCGATCTCGGAGCGCTTCAGGTTCTTGATGTTCTGTTCGAAGAGACTAATGTCGCTACGCTGCGGGAGGAAAACAAGGTCGATGAGTCGGAGGAGCGGATTCTTTCCCGAGCCGTTCGGTCCGAGAAGGCTCAGGAATACTCCTTGCTGGACGGAAAAAGAAATATGTTGAAGAACGGGACGGTCGGCGTCGTAGCCGATGGTGATATGTTCAAGGATCGCAGAGCGCATGGAGTGGAGAAAGTCTCATGATTCGTGCCTCCTTGCTCGGTGAATCACGCACCGTCAAAGTATGGAAATTTCCGGAGGAAGGCAAGGAAATAGGCGAGAACCAAAATGTGCACCTGGCAGAAACGAAACGGGGAGAAGAAGACGATGGTCGGGAACGATCAGCGCTGTGAAGAACACGGGCGATTGGAATCTCAACGACGATCGCACGCACCGGCTCAAGAACGTCGCCGGGGAAGGGAAGTGACTAAAGACATCTCATCAACTCCGACACTCGCTGTTACGGCGGAGGGCGTTGGGGGACAAGCGGTGAGAAGCACGAGAAGGGGGCTGGCGGGCGAAAAAAGAGGTTTTTGCAATAACAGTTGTTCTGCGTGGCACGCTCCCAGGAGGTTTGCCCCGCCATGAACTGTCTCGTCCGATCCAAAGGATCACTTCGTGAAGGGCCTGTTCCCCCAAGGAGGGTCACTTTCCCCAAGGGACTCCTTCGGAGCGTGACACTTCGTGGCGTGTTGGATAGGACCTTCGGCAGAATGCCCGTCAGCTACAAACGAGCTCAGGGAACTATTGTCCGAGTCTTGACCTTCGAGGGTGTTCGCCGGTAGGAGGAAGGCTGCTCGAGTCTCTGCTGCTTCCCTATGGCTTTCCACATTTCGTTGAGGAGTTCCTGAATGCCCTCGCCTGTGACTGCGGAGACGAAATGAGTTGCTATTTTTCCCGCTGGTCTCAGCTTCTTTAACCGCTTTCGAAGTACGTCATCGGCGAGATCGATTTTCGTGATCGCAAGGATTTTCTGTTTCTTCATCAGGCGTTCCTTGAAGGAACACAGCTCCTCGAGTAGCACCCGGTAGTCTTTCTGACTGTCGGGGCTAATACATTCGACCAGGAAGACCAGCACCCTTGTCCGTTCGATATGTCGGAGGAACTGAATCCCCAGACCTTTTCCCTCGTGTGCCCCTTCGATCAACCCGGGCATGTCGGCAACGACGAAACTCTTGTAATCCCTGAACCGCACGATGCCCAAATTCGGTGCGAGCGTCGTGAAGGGGTAGTCAGCGATTTTCGGACGGGCAGCGGAGATTTTGGAGATCAGCGTGGATTTTCCCGCGTTCGGGAAACCGACCAGACCGACGTCAGCCAGCAGTTTGAGTTCAAGCTCGATGGAGCGTTTCTCGCCAGGTTGACCTGGCTCGGCGTGCCGCGGCGCTTGATTCGTCGACGTTGCAAATTGTGTGTTGCCTCGTCCTCCTTTTCCTCCGCGCGCAATGATCACCTCGTCACCGTGGTCAACGAGGTCGGCGATGAGTTCCCGCGTCCTTCCATC
>JBHHZW010000317.1:0-3359 GCA_046758305.1 Bacteroidota bacterium
GAAGTTAGACAACTCGTGGAGATCTCCTCTGGACGTCAAGACTCATGGAGATCTTTCGGTTGTAAGTAGGGATTTTTCTCCGTATATTTTTTTGAATAGCATCACCGAATGCTACGATCTGAAGGCGCATGCACACTGTGACCCTCATCCCTGGTGATGGGATTGGTACGGGCATCTCCGAGGCAGCGATCCGCGTGGTTGAGGAGACTGGAGTGAATGTACGGTGGGAGCGATACGACGCGGGCACAGTCGCGCTCGAAAAATACAGGGATCCGCTTCCGAAAGAAGTTCTTGAATCGATTCAGCGGAACAAAGTCGCTCTCAAAGGTCCAATCACGACCCCCATCGGATCCGGGTTCCGTAGCGTGAACGTCGCCCTCCGACAAGCATTTGATCTCTACGCGAACCTCCGGCCTGCGAAAAGCCTCGAGGGCGTGAAATCCCGCTACAAGAATATCGATATCATCGTCGTACGGGAAAACACGGAGGGTCTCTACGTCGGGATCGAGCATTATATCCATGCCGAGAAGGGAACGCCGGGCGCGGCCGAGAGTATGGCGCTCATCACCCGGCATGGCTCCGAACGCATTGCGCGCTTTGCCTTTGAATATGCGCAAAAAAACAAGCGGAAAAAAGTGACGATTGCCCACAAGGCGAACATCCTCAAACACTCTCAGGGGCTCTTTCTCAACACCTGTCGCGAAGTCGCCCAGCAATATCCTGATATCGAGTGCGATGACAGGATTATCGACAACACGGCGATGCAGCTGGTGATGGACCCGAGGGAGTTCGACGTCATTGTCACTACCAATATGTTCGGCGACATTTTGTCGGAACTGACGGCCGGTCTTATCGGAGGTCTGGGCCTCGCTCCCGGTGCGAATGTCGGCGTCGGAACCGCAGTCTTTGAGGCTGTCCACGGGAGTGCACCCGATATCGCCGGCAAGAATCTGGCAAATCCTTCGGCTATCATCCTCGCCGCAGCGATGATGCTGGACTACCTCGGAGAGGTCGATGCGGCTCGGAAAATCGAGGCTGGCGTGGCTGCGGTCATCAAAGAAGGCCAAAAGGTAACGCGCGATTTGAACCCCGAACGATATGTAGGGTCGACGGAGATGACCGAAGCCATTTTCGAAAAACTTCACCGCTAAGAAACAGAAGTGGCGTTGAGAGGGAAAATAGCTCTCGTGACCGGAGCCAGCAGGGGGATTGGTCGCGCGACCGCGCTGCAGTTTGCTCGTGTGGGAGCCCACGTCGTTGCTTGCGCCCAGAGACACGTCACTGAGGTGAATGAAGTCGTAAAGGAAGCGAGACAGTACGGGGTGCAAGCACACGCGATCCTCAGGGACGTTCGCAAGAAGAAAGATGTGGAGCGCATGGTCAGGGAGACGCTGAAGCATTTCGACCGCATTGACATCCTCGTGAATAATGCCGGTATGGGTGTCTGGGCGACGGTCGAGGAGACCTCAGAGGAGGATTTCGATGCAATGGTCCAAACCAATTTTAAGGGCGTGTTTCTCTGCACTAAGGCAGTGCTGCCGACCATGATCAAACAAAAGTACGGCGTGATCATCAATGTCTCCTCGGTTGCCGGCAAGAGAGCGATCAACAATCTTGCAGTTTACTGTGGCACGAAGTACGCTCTGGATGGATTTTCGTTCACGCTGGCTAGAGAGGTCAAAGAACACAACATTCGGGTTGGAGTCGTCTATCCCGGCATGGTCGACACGCACTTTCGCGAATCGATGCTCTCGCGACGCCCGTACACGCCAGAGGAACGATCCACGATGCTGACGCCGGACGACGTCGCACGTGCGATCGTCTTCATGGCTGACCAGGAGCCCACGTCGGGCATTGATGCGATCGAGATTAGTGCGCCGTTTTTTACCGCCGGCAGGTGATGTAACCGGGAAAAATGAGAACTCAGGTCCAAAGGAGTTCTTTCCAGGAAATTAGAAATCAGCAATCATAGTTCAGCAATCAGCTTGTCCCGCTTTGCCCGCTTCGCCGAGCGGCGAGGGAAACGGGCGGGACTTCAGAGAGTCGCGTTGGGGCACCCATCTGTCAAATTGCTTGCGTGACTGCCTATGCTCAAGCGTTTAGAAAGGATCATCCTCTATGTAAGCGACTTGGAGAAGTCGACGGCCTTCTACCGCGATGTCCTGCAACTGCCTGTACGTGTCGAATCGGCGATGCGGTCGGAACTTGAGGTCGGTGGGCTCATACTCGTGCTCGAACCGCAGTTCGAGGATCAGGAGATCGACAGGAACAAGCGGTCAGGAATCGTCCTCGGATTCCAGGTGCACAACATGGATTTCTTCTACAATCTCTTGAAGTCGAAGGGTGTCGTCTTCACGGAGGAACCCATGGAAGGCGAGATGGAAAGACGTGCTGAGTTCGTGGACCCGGATGGATATGTGTTTGCAATGATGGGCTAAATATGAAAACCGGCACGTTCGACCTACCATACGTGATCGCAGTCGATCCGATGGAGGATGTTACTGACCTTCCCTGTCGTGTCATCTGCAAGCGACTGGAAGCTGACATCGTCTACACGGAATTCGTCAACGATCGGCTTCAAGCGTTCCTGGAAATGGCTAGAGACGTTAACCTGCAAACCGAGGGGGTCGAAGGTTAGTTTTTTCCGTGGAATCCTCAGCACCAGATCCCACGAGAAAAAATCTAATCGCTCTCGCAGGCCTCTGAAAGAGACTTTAATTGTCAGACTGGACGTAAGCGAAGTGTCTGAATTACATCAGATTCTTCATCCGCCCTAGGCGGATTCAGAATGACTATGGCGGTCGGATTTGGGCCTATGGTCGCAAGCAAGCGATCAGCTGAGATCACGTTAATGAATAGAAACGGAAGGTTACTACGCTAATGAACCCTCGCATCCTCGGTATTGGAACCGCTAATCCGCCCAATCGTTTTTCGCAGCAGGAAATCTATGAATTGGCCACAAAGCACTACGACTTCTATCGGACTCCTCGCATCCAGCAGATTTTTATGAACAGTGATATCGAATACCGGCATTTTTACATTGATCGTGAAGGATTTCTGCCATTTGAAAGCGCAGATGAACTCCATCGGCGCTATGAAAAAGGGGCAGTTGAAATCAGCCTTGATGCCATTGAGCGTTGTCTTGAGGATGCGAATGTCGATGTCGGCGAAATCCACGAACTCGTCGCCGTTTCATGCACCGGCTACCTTTGCCCCGGCCTCTCCTCGCTCCTGATCAAGGAACTTGGACTTCGCCGTGATGTGCAGCGTGCAGATCTGCTCGGGATGGGATGCGCCGGCGCCATGCCGGGACTCCAGCGAGCGTATGACTTCGTCAAGGCGTATCCAGAAAAGAAGGC
>JBHHZW010000318.1:0-3348 GCA_046758305.1 Bacteroidota bacterium
TTCATGGGTACTGCTCCACAAATTATGACTCAAATCCGGCGTGAAAATGAGTGTTTTGGACCTGTCTCGATTGTTCGTGTAACAATGAGATTCTGATTCGTCCACGAATCCTACACGAGTGGGGTGAGTTTCTTAATTCGATCCTGTGCATAGTAAAATGTATCTTGATAAAGACTGTTTCGTGGAAAACGAAGGGTTGGAATATTCTTGCTTCGTACAAATTCTCCGGGCATCATCAACAAGCGGTGGCGTATGGTTGGTAAAGTAAACGATTGCCAATCATCTGGTAAACACAATTGTTTGAACCACGTCATCAGATTGTACGCAAGAAGTGAGAGTTCAGCATATAAGGCATTAGCCGTAAAGGAATTGGTTGGTGCTTTTCCAAATGGGTAATCTTCTTTTAGGGTTCGGACGATTCGTTCCATGGCTGAACGATCTTGATAGAATTGAAACACGTTGTATGGTTCAAGATCAAGATTGGTTACAACGACCGAGTAGGCGTAGCGATCGAGAGTGAATAATGTTGTTTGAGATCTTGGTTCTTCTTTGGGTAGTTTCCGTCTCAACACTACAAAGCGTTCTTTCTGTTTCCATCCGTGGGGTTGGTAACGGAATCCGGAGGTAGAAAATATCGACGAAGCGTGTTCATACCTCAGAGTGCCAATTCTTGCTTTTAGAGGTGAGGTCAAATGAGCAACAATAACAAAACGAATGCGTTTCCCCTTTAATAGAGCGACAAAATCGCCATTATAGAATCCAGCAGCCGGAGACGGTTGTGATGAGGAAGCAGCAGGAGAACAGTGTTCAGAAGTTCTTGAATTCCCTTGGCAGTGTGAACATTCCCAGGACGGAGAACTCCTCCGAGACACTCTCCCGAATGCGCTTCGGTGAGGATGAGCGGATGGTAGGATCTCTTTCCGGGATGAGAAGGATTGTAACCTTTCAGCGCACCTTCTTGGCTTCCGTAGAGGGTCTGGGAGGTAGAGTCACAGTCAATCCAGAAGCTGGAGGGAGTGTAGGGAAGACAAAGGAAGTGTGCACGAAGATCATTGTGAACTGCACGAAGTTGCGGTAGCAGCAATGGTGCGGAACGGGTGAGGAAACGACGGAGGGTAGTAGGATTGGGGAAACTGGGGAGCCCCGTGAGATACTGAAAGACACCATTTGTTTTTAGGAGTGCAGATACTTCGATTTTCTCCAATCCCAGAATCATTGGGTAGATGATGGCCAAGAGAAGTTCACTCAACGTATAGCGATTGTTTCGTTGGTCGTATGCAAGACGTTGGTACAGGTATGAACGCAGGCGGATGTGCTGGAGAAATTGGTGGAGAAGGTAAATGCCACCGAAATGCGTAAGGCGTGCAGCATTGAATTTTATTTGGATATTTCTGGCTCCAGCACGCATATAATGAACCTAACCTAAGGTTAGGTTTATTGTACGGAGCATTACCCTAGAATTCAACGGGTATATGGGCAAACCTAAACGTTTATTACACCCATTCACGCCGGATTTAAGTAATTAGTTCGCACTGAAAAAGTCAGAAAAGTTTTTCTGATGCTGAAGAATCTGGTGGATCATGTGTTATATTGCAGCATCGAATCAGAAAGGATCCTTCGATGCGTGGACACACAACCAAGCAGTTGAGCTTCGGGGAAGGCTTTGTCGACCCTTCCCTGTTTGAGCTCGATGAAGAGCTGACCCAGGTCGACGAGCTGCTCTCGGAGCCAGGGTTCGTCAAGCCCTTCGAAGCTGTCTTTGATGAGAGTCTGGGACGGCCCGGAACACCGGTGGAGGTGTACCTGCGGATGATGTACTTGAAGTTCCGCTGGGGGCTTTCCTACGAAGAAGTCGAGCAAGAGATCCGGGAACGGTTGACCTGGAGGCGTTTCTGTCACCTGTCGTTGATGGATCCGGTGCCTGATTCGACCACCTTGATCAAGCTCAATCAGCGCTTTGGGGAGAAGCGCATTGCTCTTCTCAACAAGCGATTGGTCAAGCATCTGGTGAAGACCAAGTCGATCAAGCCCCGAAGGATCCGGATCGACTCCACTACATTGGAATCCCATATCACCTATCCCACCGATATTGGCCTTCTCTATCAGGCAGTCAAGACCTTAAGGCGCAGGGCACGCTCCCTGGGGCAGAAGATCACCAGTCATGTCCGTGTGACCAAGAAAGCCATGGCGCAGTTAGGAGCCTCGCTCAAGACCAAGAGCAAAGCTCAAAAGCGCCAAGTTCAGAAGACCCTCCGTAAAGTGGCGCGTTTTGCTGAAGACACCGTTCTGCAAAGCCACAAAGCGTTGGATCACCTCAAGCGTCGGCATAAACATTCCCCTCTCCAAGAACGCTTCCAGGAGGAGATCCGCCTTGCCGAAGAGATCCTCAAGCAAACGAAACAAAAGCTTGCTGGAGTTCAATCCATTAAGGACCGCATTGTCTCTTTCTATGATCCAGAGGCTCGGGTCATCTGCAAGGGGAAGCTTGCCAAGCCGAATGAATTTGGCCGAACCATGCAGCTCCTCCAGGATAAGTCCGGGGTCATCCTCGATCACCGCATTCACCAGGGGAACCCAAGTGATAAGAAAGAGCTTCTGCCCATCGTCAAGCGCTTCAAGCGACGCTTCGGCCGCTCACCCACGGCCGTGGCCACCGACAAGGGGTATTACTCGGACAAGAACCTCACCCGACTTCGCAAGCTGGGAGTCAATCGGATCGGGATTCCAAAACTGGGCCGTCTCACTGCCCGTGAGAAGCGACGGCAGAAATCCCTTTGGTTCAAACGTCTGCAGCGCTTCCGCTGCGGCCTGGAGGCAGCAATCAGTATGCTCAAGCGGTGCTTCTCCTTGGGTCGGATCCTCGTCCGGGGGTCTCCGGCCACTGCCATCTGGACAGGATTTGCGATCTTTAGCTACAACCTGTGGCAGATGAGCTGACCGACACGGACACTGGAACGAGAAGCTACCGAAAAGTCAAAGAACAAGTTCACTCGAAGTCAACGATCCAAAACCCTCAGTTATCGAGAGCGATTTTTTCAGCGGGAACTAATTCTCAGAATTGATACCTTTCTCAGTGTGCTATCCTCCGGTCTACACCGAAATCCCGCTGCGTGCCTTTTCAGTCAAGGTCCTTATCCTGCCAGACAAGAAATGAATCCAATGTTTGGCTTGCGTACACTCCGGTTCTCTGAATTTCGGGGCATACGCGACCTCACAGCGCGGTCAACCGACTCGGTCTGTGGTGGTTGAGCATACGTCTGCCTTACGAGCAGGCGTTTTGTTCACAATGCGGTACGTTTTAAGCCATTTCTTCCATGCCTGCTAGTAATACTGCTAGCAGAGCCGCCA
>JBHHZW010000319.1:0-3322 GCA_046758305.1 Bacteroidota bacterium
GAATCGACATCTGGATGACGACGACGGCGATGGTGAAGAAGTGCAAGGTTTGCCAGGCGCATCTGGGTGTGAAGATCCACGACGAAAAGGATCCTGCGGAATCGCTCGGGCCAATGTTTCGTCAGGTCGTTACCACTCTCTTCTCACTTATGGAACAAAATTATGAAATTTGGAAGGAGATAAAGCGAAGTCAACCGGTGGCGATTATCGGGACTGAACCGAATGTCGAACCGGAGCCTTTCGAGGTCAGTGTCGAAAAGCTGCTCGAGGACTTTCAACTCGGTATCAATCACTTTGGTCCCCTTTGGGAATCGATATTTGGTCCGCGAAAATTTGCGGAGCTGAAGAAATTCGCCTCCGTGACAGACGCGCCGGATCTGCACATGCCGATGGATTTTTGGGTCGAGCTTCTGTATGACTGTGCCATTACGTTTCATCGATGGCGAAAGGATAAGTATAAGCTTGTCCAGACAGTGACTCCAATCTATTTCGCTCGCGTGGCCTCCTTCGTAAATGAGGTGAGAGAGCTTTCAAACGCCGACGCGGAGCGATTGATCGAGAAACAGGCGGCAAGAACGGAGGAATCAAAACCGTACCTTCTAGAGCACTGGGAGGAAAGACCAGTGCAAAAGCAAACAGCGCTGAGTGCTATGTAGTAGATCCTGAGGGCTGAAACAAAGGAGGTGGCGCCATGCAAGATATCCAGCAGCTCATCGGCAACTCGCTGGAACAATTTGCCAATCGTATCGTCGATGTTCTCCCGAACATTCTGGCTGCAGCAGTTATATTGATCCTGGGATGGCTGCTGGCGAAGGTCATTCGCGTTGTCACCGTCAAGTTCTTGGTGTTGATTCGCTTCAACATCGTTGCGTGGAAGGGCGGAATCGACGCCTTTCTCGAGAAGGGGGGGATCAAGCGGAATACCGTCGAGCTCATCGGTCAAATGTTCTACTGGCTTGTTATGCTGATCGTTCTCGTCGCGGCGGTCGATGCACTCGGTCTCCAAGTGGCGTCTGAGCTCCTGAACCGAATTCTACTCTACGTGCCTAATATCATCGCTGCAATAGTGGTGCTCGTCCTTGGTCTCCTCTTTGCGAATTTTGTCAGCGGTATCATTCAAACGTCGGCAGCAAATGCAAATTTTTCGCATCCGGAAGTTCTCGGTCAGATTTCGCGCTATGCGATGATTATTTTCGTCACAGCAATCGCACTTGAGCAGCTAGGAGTGGGTCAGCAGATTGTCGTCCAAGGATTCACGATTTTGTTCGGTGCGGTCTGTTTTGGTGGAGCTCTCGCGTTTGGCCTGGGAGGGCGGGATGTTGCCGCGAAATTTCTCGAACGGTTGGTGGGGGAGCGGGCCCCAGCGAAAAAAGGGGACGTCGTTGAATGATGGAGGGAGTGATACCTCTGGGCGCGCTTGGGGCGCAACGGCAACCACAGCTAGATTCCATCCCTCGGGTTTGGCGTGCACGTTAGCGTGGGAGGGCGGAAATGAAACTGATGAGGAGGTGTCTGCGTTCTCTCATCATGGAACGACCTTCCGTGCGGCCTGCGAATTTCGGTCAATCGCTTCAGCGCCGTGCTTGGTCAGGTTTATCGAAGAATTGCAGGGATTCTTTATTCTTTGAGCGTCGACTGTGTTCTGGTTGATCACTTGGATATTGATTGTTTCGGTCTGGACTTTATCCGGATGTGGGCGACAGGATGTGGAACAGCCCCACGATTCCGGTTCGTCCTTTACCACCATAGTGTTTAAACATCAGCGCATCCCTAAGGGTGAACACCTTTCTGAGCTCCTTCGGCAATTTGAGAGAGAACATCCAACAATTCGGGTCAAAGAGGAGACTCTCCCGTCATCGTCCGATGGGATGCATCAATTCTACGTGACGAATCTGGAGTCCGCCTCTTCTGAATTTGATGTGTTCACTGTCGACGTTATCTGGGTCCAGGAATTTGTGCGCGCTGGCTGGCTCCAAGACCTCACTCCATACTTTTCTGCTGAAGAAATCAACACATTTCTTCCGGCACCTCTCCAGGCATGTACGTACTCAGGAAAACTCTACGCTGCTCCCTGGTTTGTCGATGCTGGAATTCTGTTCTACCGAAAGGACTTGCTCGAGAAGTACGGCTTCGAGCCTCCGACCACCTTCACTGAGTTGGTGCAATCAACTCAGGTGATTCTGTCGGGTGAAAATGATCCGGCCTTGCGAGGCTTTATCTGGCAGGGAAAGCAGTATGAAGGTCTGGTCTGCAACGTGCTGGAGATCGTGTGGTCAAACGGCGGTGAGGTGATTGCTGATGGCGGGTCAAGGCTGAACAGCCCTGAGTCCATCCAAGCTCTACAGCTTATGCAGGACCTTGTCTTCAAGCACAAGGTATCTCCGGAGATGGTAATGACAGGGATGGAGGAGTCCACGCGACACGTCTTCGGTGACGGCAAGGCAGTGTACATGCGCAACTGGCCGTATGCTTGGAATTTGTTTCAGTCTGAGGGTTCGCCTGTTCGTGGGAAAGTCGGCATCACGGTCGTCCCGCACTTCGAAGGTGGTGAGAGCGCTGCCACGCTGGGAGGATGGCAGTTGGGAGTGAATCGCTTCTCGAAGCACAGAGAAGCTGCGGTGGAGCTGGTGAAGTACCTCTCGCGTTATGAATCGCAAAAGCACGTGGTGCTCACTATGGGATTCAAGCCGAGCCGCCTGGACGTCTACGAAGACCCTGAGGTCCTCTCCGAACAACCGTTTCTCATCGGATTGAAGAAGGTGCTCCTCAAAGCGAAACCGCGGCCCGTCACTCCGTACTATCTTATGATCTCGCAAGTTCTCCAGTCTGAGTTCAGTGCTGCGCTTTCTGGTGTCAAGTCCCCGGAGGATGCCCTCGCAGATGCTGAGCGGCAGATCAATCGGATTCTCGAATTGGAGAAAATCGCTACACGATGAGAGAATTTCTTCTATCCGAACGACGCGTTGGCTACCTGTTCGTGGTTCCTGCTCTCCTCGTAATTGCGTTAGTCGCCCTCTATCCCGCCGTGAATGTTCTCTGGCTCAGTCTCCATCGCAAGATGCTTCTCTTCAACATCAGTCAGTTCGTTGGATTGGATAATTACCTGTTTCTTCTGCGTGACAGCAGGTTCTGGAATAGCCTGCGGAACACAGCATATTTCACAGGAGTATCAGTGGCGCTTGAATTGGCGCTGGGACTCGGTTTCGCGCTCGTTCTGCATCGTTCGTTCCGCGGCAGAGGTTTGATGCGAGCTATAGTTTTGGTGCCGTGGGCTATTCCGACGGTGGTGTCCGCAAAGATGTGGGACGGGATGTACAATTCG
>JBHHZW010000320.1:0-3317 GCA_046758305.1 Bacteroidota bacterium
GACCCATCGAGCAACGACCTGCTCCTGATCATCCATACTCCAACGGACAGCCTGATCTTTGCACGGAAGCAAAAGGAGCTCAAGCGAAGTCTCGAGGATCAGCGCAAGCGCTGGAAGCTGGACGTGATCGTGATCGACGCGGGGCATGGTGGCAGGGATTCGGGGACTATCGGAGTGAGAAAAACAAAGGAGAAGGACATCACCCTCGGGATCGCGCTGAAACTCGGATCGTTGATTGAACGGAACCTCAAAGGTGTGGAGGTAGTCTACACACGGCAGAAAGACAAATTCGTTGAGCTCTACCGCCGCGGGCAGATCGCAAACGAAGCGGGCGGAAAGTTGTTCATCAGCATCCACTGCAACGCGATGCCAAAGAAGCCCCATCCGCTGAAGGGCTTCGAAATCTACCTGCTGCGTCCCGGTCGAACGCAAGAGGCAATCGCAATCGCCGAACGAGAAAATGCTGTTGTGCGGCTGGAGGAAGGCTACCAGAGGCGCTATCAGGAGTTGACCGAGGAAAGGTTCATCCTGCTGACAATGGCACAGAGTGCCTACGCGAGGTACAGCGAACAGTTTGCAGGGCTCCTACAACAAGAGATGGAGAAACGGCTTGAACTGCAAAACCGGGGAGTCAAGCAGGCAGGTTTCTACGTGCTCGTGGGTGCATCGATGCCGAATGTGCTGGTGGAGACGGGGTATCTCTCGAACTGGAGCGAAGAAAAGTTTTTGAAGAGTCGAGCTGGCCAACAAAAAGTCGCCAGGGGCATTTTCCAAGCCGTCAGGAAATATAAAGAGGAGTACGACAAATTCTTGGGGGCAGGAAAGCGAGGAACCTCCTCCTGAAGTGTCTCTCGAGCCTTCACAGGCTCCAGTCGCGACTCAACCCTGGGTCAACAGAACCTGGAGTAGGTACATAAAGACGATTCCCGCCATCACCGCCAACCCGTGGACTTCCGCTTTCTGGTTCTTGAGTGCAACGGGAATGAATTCGGAAAAAACCACGTACATCATCGCTCCGGCGGCAAAGCCAAGCGATGGGGGAAGGAACTCACGAAAGAAACTGACGAGAATCACCGCGGGAACGGCCGCCACGGGCTGGGGGAGCGAGGAAAGGATCGAGTACCAAACACACTTGCCGAGCGAAGCTCCTTGACTGTACAGCGGTATTGAAATCGCTGTTCCCTCGGGGATGTTATGAATTGCAATCGCGATCGTCAGCAGGATACCGAACGTCAACTCTCCGGAGCCGAATCCAACCCCAACGGCAACGCCTTCAGGAAAGCTGTGTACTACCATCACAGCCATGATGAGGAGCGTTGAGCTCCCCGTTTCCAATTCTGTGTTACCAAACTTGTAGTGTTTCTTCGATAGCTCCCTGTCGGCAATAAAGAACACACCAGTACCGAGCACAATTCCCACCAGCACGAGCAATGGTGAGCCCATCTCCATCGCCGGAACGATCAAGCTAAAGATGGAAGCGGAGAGCATCATGCCGCCGGCGAACGCCCAGGCGATCGCCAGAACGTTCTCTGTTCTAGCACGGAGGAAGACAACCGGCAACGCACCCAGCCCCGTGGCAAGAGCGGTGATCAGGGCTGCCGTGAATGTTTGCAGAACCAGCTGGAAATTCATTTGAGTTGGGGCCTCCTAGCGAAGGATTGCATCCGAATCCCAGGCTAAGCATTCGTCACCGATAGAGCCCATTCTCGCGAAGAGACCTGATGTTCCCTCGTTGAACACGTTCAGCGCAACAAGAATGTAAGACCACCCAAAACCTTGTATCGAGGAGCACTCTCGTTGAGCCCAAATTCAACACCGACATCAAGAACCAAGCTCGATTTTGCTTCAAATGTAGCAGCCAGCAAACCGAACACAGGGTCATCAGCAGACGAATGAGCAGCACGGATCTCCGTTGCCCAACCGATCACTTCGGAGACTGGCCCGTCCAGAGCGACCGCCCAACAAACCTCATTGCGGGGGAATGACGCTCGATGACTGAAATGCGTAAAGCCCGCATTTGCATCAACGTGCACCGCATTCAAATCCTTGCTCAAGAGCAGCAGAAAACTCAAATCGGGATGGAGCGTGTTGTGCTGTAGGTTAAGCACGTTGACTGTTCCTCGAACAGCTATATCGACCCCGACACGAGCTTGTTCGAGAAAATAGCCTTGTACTCCGAGAGAAAGGTCAGAGAACTCTGTAGAGCCACCACCCCTCAAGGGCCGAACCAATCCTGCGGCTCCAAATCGAAGCTGCACGTGTGGACTCAGGGAGTACTTCAATAAGATCGGTGTTTCGAGCACATCGATCTCCGACCGCTCGTGTGTGGAGGAGACTCCCACCTCAACCTCGACGAATCCAGGCGCAGTGAGTCGAGCTGGATCTGCGGCTGAGGGACGACCCGGAATCACCGAAGGTGGTTCCTGACCCATAAGACTCGAACACGTGACCAGAACCGTGGCGACCAACCCGCTGAGCGTGGAGTGACTGCACAAAGACCACATAGGGAAAGTACCTCGATTCGTTAGATTGCCACCAAAAGACCTGTCACGTACATCACCACCAATCCCGCTAGTACCCCGACGAAGTTGCTCAGCTGGGCGATTCCTTCGCGCGACTCCTCCGCAATCAGCTTCACGATTTCATACACCACCTGAAACACCGCTCCTGCACCAATGGAGAGAAAAATCATCGCCGAGAGATCTGAGTACGTAAATCCTCCGATCCAGGTACCGAAGATCGTGGGAACTCCAGCCACCAGACCGAACAGGGGAAAATGAAAAAGCCTCGGCTTTTCTCGAGCGATAGGTGTGACGATGGCCAGTCCCTCCGTCACATTATGCACAGCAAACCCAACGACGAGAAAGGCACCGAGCGCAACTTCGCCCAAAACATACGCTGCCCCGATCGCCAGTCCCTCCCCAAGGTTGTGCAGACCAATCCCGATGGCGATAAAGTACGAAAGCGCTAGCCGAGCGCCGAGAAAACCCGATTTACCTGCCCTCTTGCTTTTACTGCGGAGTGCGGCGAGTGCAAAGAAACTCCCTGCTATTCCCATGACGATCAGAGCAGTGGATTTAAAAACATCCGGCACACGCTCAGCAACCTCAAAGGCTTCCTCGATTGCGTCAACACCGAGAAAAATCAGCAAGCCGGCGGTAAAGCTTAAGAAAAACATCAGCCACCGGTTGTTTAAGTGATGGAGAACCGGAAACCAGAGGAGACCGAGCAGGACCGGGATCACCCCCACATACAACCCGAGCAGTCCGAATTGGACAACGTAGAAAGCTGTCAGCGTTGGCGTCATGGTGGCGATC
>JBHHZW010000321.1:0-3312 GCA_046758305.1 Bacteroidota bacterium
GGAAAACGGTGGCTTTTACGACATCTCCGGCAAAGACCACTCGATTCTCATTCGGTCGAAGGAATGGTATGATGGTGCTGAACCGACCGGAAACTCCATTGCCATCCTCGATCTCCTTCGACTCTCCCAGATGATCGATAACCCGGAGTATCGAGACTTGGCAGATAGATCGCTGGCCTACTTCGGAGAACGGATGCTCACTTATCCTCAGGGCATGCCGCAATTTCTCGTCGCTCTCGACTTCAGTCTTGCTAAGCCAAAGCAGATCATCATCGCTGGCGAGGTCAGTAATCCGCATACAGAAGCCTTGCTCAAGGAGGTTCATTCTCGCTTCATCCCGAACAAGATCATATTGCTTGCAGATGGAAGTGAAGGGCAGAAGATGCTCTCGTCGTACATGCCGTTTCTCGAAAGTATTCGGATGATCAACGGCAGACCGACGGCCTACATTTGCGAGGATTACGCCTGTGAGCTCCCGACATCGGACTTAGCTGTGGTCAGTCGACTACTTGGAAAGGGAGTTGCGAACCGGAAGAATACTGAATCGCGATCAGTTCGTTAGAGTGATTCACAAGATGATAGGGAGGAGTCGCTCCGTGAGATATCTCTTGACTTTCTCGATAAGTCTGTTGCTTCTTTCCGCCTACGCACCTGCTCAGCAGGCAGAGAAGGCTGCAGAGGAACGAGCTCCAAAAATAATCGGCCTGTTGATGTATGCCGATTGGTGTCAGAGTTGCAAAGTCTTGGAGCCTAAACTCGACAAGGTGAAGAAAGACTTTAAGGACAAAGGAATTTTCTTCACCCGGCTCGATATGACGGATGAGTTCACCATCTACCAATCGAGCTTATATGCATCCTGGGTCGGGTTTGAGGAGATCTTCAAGGAAAACGAAGGCCGGACAGGTTACATGCTGTTGATAGATCCGAATTCAAGGAAAGTAGTGGGCAAATTGGTGAAGACGCAAACGCCCGATGAGATTCGTGCCGCCATCCAGGCTGCCCTCAAATAGGTCCAACCAATACTCCGTTCGGCCGTCGGAACCGATGCTTGCCCTCGTTGATAGTACCTATAGGTGGCTAGGATGAGACGAGCCGATTTCCTTTTTCTCATGGTATGGTTCCTGTGCTCAGGAGCAGGCCTCCTAGCGGACGACAATGGGAGATCTCTCATTGGCACGAAACCTCCCGAGTTGCGAAACGTCACGTGGTTGACCGGAGGATCACACCGCCTATCGGATTTCCAGGGAAAAGTTGTTCTGATTCGCTGGTGGACAGCGGCTGGATGTCCGTTCTGTACTGCATCAGCCGCAGCACTCAATAGCTTTGCTGAGGAGCTTCCGGCCACAGACCTTGTTATCATGGCTCTGTACCATCACAAGTCGTCCGCGCCTCTCACGGAAGATTACGTGAGAGATCAAGCGCGACGATTGGGTTTTCGATTTCTGGTTGGGATCGATAACGGATGGGTGAACCTCAACAGATGGTGGCTTGACACTGGAGACCGAATGTGGACTTCTGTGACTTTCTTGTTAGATCGAGAGGGAGTTATCCGTTACATCCATCCCGGTGGAGTATACACACCTGAGCCGACAGAAATTTTTCCCAAGGCGTATGACGATTATCAAGTGCTTCGATCTTCGATTACGAAAATTCTACAAGCGGGGAGAGATTCACCTGAATAAAGGAGAAGGCTTCCAGGTAGGGTTTGGCAAGACTGCGCATGGGATTTTGCCTTCAGCCAGAGCAGCGAGCACTGGGAGGGGGCCTAGAAATCGGGGACAGATACGTGAAGTATTCGTGCCGATGGCGACACGCGCAGCGAACTGTCAGCAAGGCTCTCCTACAATTTCGATTTTCAATTGGGACCCAGAGGAGGGTCGTCGATTTCTGACGCAAGCATTGCTCACATTCCTCACTCAGCAGTGCATCTCCTGTCGTGCCTTTTCTGGATGACCTGCCTCTCACGCAAGTGACTCCCAAGCCAATAACAAAGGCGCTGCAGAGAAAACAGCACCTTCAGCAGAGGAAGTCCCTCTGGTGCTCTCACGATAACCAGCGTCACGATTCTCTCACTTCCGCCGTCTCATACCGATGCTTCCCCCTAAAGCCTGACTTCCCATTAACCGAAGCTGCGCGCATATAAAGCCTCATTGCATTCGGCGGAGAAGTATAGTCATCGGTGAGGCCGTTTTCCTCTGATCAAACGGCCCGAATGTGCCGGCTGCCAGCTATTCCCCGGCCGCGGCCTGGCGAATGGCTTGTTTCGCTTCCTCGGTGGTCATTACGGCGTTTGCTATGAACCGGAAGTTGACCAAGGCTGCGGCGTAGCCGTCACCCTCAGGCACCTGGGCAGCAGCGGTTGCATCCTTCACTACGGCAACCTCAAAACCTTGCTCTAACAATTCTCGCATATGGGATTCCACGCAGAGGTTGGCCGACATTCCCGCCAAGATGACTTTATCTATCTTCCGCTTCCGCAGTTGCAGCACTAGGTCGTTGGCCTCCGGCCCATAGACTTTATGGGGACTCGCAATTATGGTCTCACCGTCCTCGATATAGGGTTTGTACTGCGCCAGAAAGTCTGCGCCGGAATTTTCAAATCCTTCCATGCTCAAGGGACTAATCCGATCAAACATCTTGATGTTATGCATCAACACCTCGAGAGCGCCTTCAAACTTCCAACCATGATCGGTCGGGTAATAGTACTGTGGGGAGATGAAGACGAGAAGACCACTCTGCTTCGCCTCCGTCAGAAGGATCTCGATATTCTCCACCGTGTTGTTCTCGGTGACGCTGTTACCTACGACACCCCAGGTGACCCCTCGGGACTCAAGAAATCATTCTGCGGGTCTGTGACGACGAGCCCCGTGTGTTCAAGGTCGATTTCCATCCCGGGGTTAGGAAGCTGCGCCGTGGCAATCCCTGCTGAGCTCATGATCAACGCAATTTTGAAGGCGGCTACTGTGATAGTTTGTGTCAAAGATTTCATATCAAATTTCTCCTCTGGAATTACAATGCGAGAAGTATTCTCCTTCTGATCAACTTGACCACAAACATAAAGCAACCTGAGAGACAATGCTGTCCGCAAAGCGATAAAGGACGGAAAAAATTTTCTAAGAAGCAGATGGAATTAAGTGAGAAAGAAGGTGTCCTGTTTCGTCAGAAGTGGAGGTCACAAAAGGTGCTGCAGGTTTCTGCAGCACCTTTGGCAACAGGAGTTTTTCCAATCTTAGTACTTTTCTTTCTGTTCTTTTTTCTCCATCTTCATCCCGGCGTGCATTGCGCGCATGTTATACATCATCTTGGCCATGT
>JBHHZW010000322.1:0-3304 GCA_046758305.1 Bacteroidota bacterium
AGTCCCCCAGCGAGGTCTATCGCCGGCGATCCGGGAAAGACCGCGCGTTAATTGCAAGAAGATTCTAGAAGGAGGCTGAAATTGACGGACTTTGAAAACCTAGGAGTAAATATCGGCATTTTGCTGGCCCTCTTGTTCCTCGGTCTGCTCGCGGCGTCAATTGCTGACTGGTTGTTGCGCCGACGGCAGAAGCGAAAACCCATAACTATCGGCGGCTTTCCACTTAAATTCGAAGGCTGGCGCGGCCCACTGCGTGCACTAATCCCGGCCGTTCTGGTGCGCTTGGCTGCCGGTACCGCATTGTCATTGCCCGAAGCAGTTACATCGATTTTGATTCACATTCTTGACTTATGGATCATCGCCACCGTGGCGTGGCTCGCGAAACGTACCGTCGAATTGATTCGGCGGGCCATCGTGAGCCGTTACCCGATCGATGTCGAGGACAACCTGGAAGCGCGGCGCATCCGAACCCAGACGCGGATCTTAGTCCGGATCCTAAACGGAGTGATCGTCATTCTGGCGGTTGCGTTGATGCTCATGACATTCCCTGGCGTACGCGAGTTCGGCGTCAGTTTGCTGGTATCAGCGGGCTTCGCCGCGATCGTGGTCGGAATGGCGGCCCAGAAGAGCTTGGGTTCAGTCCTTGCCGGGATCCAGATCGCTATCACTCAACCGATTCGTCTCGACGACGTGGTAATTGTGGAGGGCGAATGGGGTCGCGTGGAGGAGATCACGCTCACCTATGTCGTGGTGAAGATCTGGGATCAGCGCCGGCTGGTGGTCCCTATTAGCTACTTCATCGACAACAGCTTCGAGAACTGGACTCGCCAGACTGCGGAATTGCTGGGTACGGTCTTCATCTATGCCGACTACACGGTTCCGGTGGAACAGGTGCGAAGTGAGCTGAAGCGAATTCTAGATGACACCCCGCTATGGGATGAGCGTGCGTGGGGTTTGGTGATCACGAACACCACCGAGAAGACCGTCGAAATGCGAGCGCTGATGAGCTCCGAGGATTCTTCCAAGGACTGGGATCTGCGCTGCCATGTACGGGAGCGGCTGATCACCTTCATGCAGGAGCAATTCCCACAAAGCTTACCAAGGATCAGGCTTGAAGGCGGGCCACCTGGATAGGAATAGCTACACCAAGGTATCGTGGAGCCCGTCCACTTGCTCTAATGACAGGCTACACATCACGACAGGCACGTTGACACGCACAACTTCATCGGTAATGGCTCCACGATCCTGGAGCTAATACCCGCTCTTAGGGCTCCAATATGGCGGCTCCCTGTCGTAGCCGATCGGAGAACGCGGTACGTGCTTGCGCGACCTTGCCCTCGGCATTCCGTTTGCTTTGCTCAAGCGCTCGGTCTGCTTCGTCTTTGGCCGCTTCCGCTTGACGTATGATTTGCTTCTGGGTCTCGGCACCGGATTGCGGCGCAAGCAGCAGCGCGGTCATTGCTCCGGCCAACGCGCCCAATAGCCAGCCAAGGATAAAGCCGACCAGCGTACCAACTCGCCCATTTGTTTGCTCATTCATTACTAAAGAACACCTCCTCGTTTGGATACTCTACTAAGTATGCCCGCCGAGAATTGCCGGGCTCTTTCCCTTCCACGTTCCTTCTATAGAAACTCTCTCAGCCGCACCTGACCCTTGCAGACGTTCTCGGGTTTGCGAGTGATGAGCCACATAACCTGTCTCGATCGTCAGGCCGTGTGGGTCATCGATAGAATCTGATCAGATCTCTCTTCGGGTCAGAGAGTGATTTGCAAGAACCAAATCATAGATTCTCCGAGTAGTGGTAGGACACCTAGAAATTTATTCGAGTCATTCAAAATCTCGGGATCATTAAAACGGCGTAGACAGGAGGGTGGAATGAGCGATAAAGACATGACGATCGAGAACCTGGAGGATAAATTAAACAGCCTCGACCAAGAGCTCGATACGCTGGTGGCCAGATTCGATATGATCCCGGACGATGCTAAGTTGGTTTATGCGGAGCGACTAGGGGCACTGCACTTTCGACGCGAAACTCTGAAGGCATTGCTTGCACAGATTGAACTTGCCGGTAAAGACAACTTGGACAAACTTGTGAATCAGTTCTACGTAGCGCGGGAAGCCCTGGATGCCGGCATCCAGGAGTTTAAGACGGATTATATAGACCACGTAGGCCGCTAGGTTACACTCCACCTCGGGAGGTAGATTCTACGGTAGCGGAAAGCGGGCTAGGAGGAAATAATCGGCCGGTAGGTGGAAACGAATGGGCCTCGCGCCGCGTTCAACAGCATCGCAAAGTCAGCCTCATGAATCAGATTCACCTGTGTGTTCCCCGGAGTTCAGACCGTTAGAGATTCGTTAGGTGCTCTTCGAGCACTTGGCGATGCTCAGAGTTCCGCAGCCGTTGAATCGCCCTGCCCTCGATCTGGCGCACACGTTCTCGAGTCACCCCGATCTGCCTACCGATCTCATCCAACGTGAGCGGTTTTCGCTTGGACATGCCGTGGCGCAACCGAAGGACCTGCTCCTCGCGTGGTGAGAGGGCTTCGAGAGCCCGGTGGACATCTTCCTCCATCATGATCCCGTCCGCCGACTTCTCTGGCATCGGTGCTTGTTCATCCTCTATGATCTCGCCCAAGCTTGCAGCATTGTCTTCGCCAAGAGGCTTATCAAGCGATGCTGTTCGCTCGGAGTACCGGAGAATACGCCTGACTTCCTCCGGTTTAGCTTCGATCGAATCGGCTACCTCATCAACGCTTGGAGTCGTCCCCAGCTTTTGCGTTAGGCGGTGACGGGTTCTCAGCACTTTCCTTATTTTGTCCCCCATATGGACGGGTATTCGAACAGTGCGGCCTTGGTCAGAAACGGTGCGGCTGATGGCTTGTCGGATCCACCAGGTGGCGTAGGTCGAGAATTTGAATCCGCGTCGGTGGTCGAACTTCTTGACTGCCCGCATCATGCCGATATGGCCCTCCTGCATGAGGTCACGGAAGGGAATGCCTTGGCCCCTGTATTTCTTTGCCACGCTGATAACCAACCGGGAATTCGCCAAGATTAGATGCTCGTGCGCGACCAGGCTGTCTTCAACGATGGCCTGGAGTTCGCGATGCCGTTGGGAAGATGCAGAAACACGCGCCAATTCATGACGTGCCTTGGCTCCGAGTTCGATTCGCTTCGCCAAATCGATTTCTTCATCGTGGTTCAGCAACGGAATCTGACCCACCTGACTGAGGTATGCGCCGGTTGGGTCGCCAAAGTCAATCGCTTCTGAGGGAACGGCAAAAGGAGGCACGTAACCCGGCTTGA
>JBHHZW010000323.1:0-3302 GCA_046758305.1 Bacteroidota bacterium
CAAAGGCAAGAATTCCTGAAACTCCTGCGTGGTGTTGGACAGGCCGATGGCGAACAAGACGTATGTGCCGTTTACCGGATCCGGTTGGCCAGCGCTGTTGAGCGGCTCGATTTGTTGTGCCAGTTCCAATCCGGCAGCCAGGTGCGCAGCCGGAATATCGTTGCTGCCATCGGGATACAATCCGCCCTGGAAGCCCTGATACTCGCCGCTGCCAAGGTCGTTCAATGGGACGAATCCAACGGACGTGCTGGAACAGTTTTGAGCTTTAAGCGCGGAAACGGTAAGAAAGGCGAAAATCAGAATTATGGTAATTCTTGCAGCTTGTTTTGATAAATATCGTGGATTCATCACTATTCTCCCTTGTTCTAATTATGAACCCTGACGAGGCTTTCAGGCCAATTAAAATTCATCTTTGAGAAACAATCATTGGAATCGTTGTCATTTTGCAATAGACGTACCAGATTAATCTTGTTGGAAGGCATGTTGTTGTATCAGATTGTTATTTTGAAACTTAAGTCTTTCTGAAGGCGGGGTCAGAGAAAAGTTGTTGAGGATTTTGTACCTTCCAGTACACCTATAATGTACCGGTGCGTGCTACAGAGATATCAACAATCCGGCCTATCGTTGCCTTCCCACAAGCGGAATCTTTTGCCCAACATAGTACCCCTCTTCCATGGCTGCTTCGATCTGATGTTTCTTTGCACAAAACGGATGCAGAGGCTGCGTGGGGGCGATTATCGTAGTACGAGACCGATAATAGGCGGGAATGCGATGCATCTTCTTATCTCCCCATTTCTTAAATATCTCACCTTCATGATTGGAAAGAACGATGTATACATGACTACACCCGGCCTCAAACGCGACTTCATAAGGTACATTGTCTACAAATCCGCCGTCAATATAATAACAACCGCCAATTTGTACCGGCCAGGAATACAACAGCGGCAGCCAATTGGACGCCATAAGAATGGGAAAGAAATCATGGACGGTTTTGTGGTTACAAAAATAATGGGATTGAAAATTTCGTAACCGGGTCACGCCGACGTGGAATTCGATATCGCTATTGGCAATTCTTTCGAAATGCAGTTGCCGCTTGGGAACCCGGTGGACGATGTAGCGCAGATTAAACAGCGTTCGATTAAAGAAGAAGTTGCGCAGACTCACTTTAGGTATTTCTCCAACCTGTAACCAGAAATGACGCATGAGCCGGATCTGACCCGCCGCTAAACAGGCGCCGTTCCAGGCGCCCGATGAAACCCCCACAATAACCTGCGGCCGGAAATTTCGCTCCTGCAGCGCTTCTAACACGCCGACCTGAAACGCGCTGCGAAAGATGCCGCCGCTGAGAACCAGACCAATTTTGTTCTTGTTAGGGTTGTGGTGTTGCATACTTTTATAGGACACGGATAAACGCAGATTAGCGCTGATTTTAGTTACCATACAAACGACAACCTTCTCAAAGGAGGTCGGCGTTCAGGAGATTCTCCGAAAAACTTTGCCGAACTGCATCATTTCCGCAAGGTTGCTGACCCTGATTTTACCCATCATAAACGCTGTCTGCGGATTGGTCTTTCCCAATTCGATGTTCAAATAAGTTTTGTCCTTGGTTTTCACAACACATTTAGCCTCACCGTGCAGTCCTAGTTCTACGGAACACACGCCGTCTTTGATGGTCACCGTGTATTGTTCGCCGGCATCGCCGGTGATGTCAAAATGGACCACCGTTTCCCAGTCCCCGGCCTTTTCGGGTCGAAAACGGTCGGGCAGGGTTTGAAATAACTCAGCGACGGTTTCCGGCGACCGCGACGTTTTTGAGCCATCTTTCTCAGGCTGTTCGGCTGCGGTCTCAGACGTCTCTGCCCTGGTGCGATCGTAGGCGGATTCATACTTGACCTGATCGATCATGACTTTGGCGATGATCTCGCGCATGATTTCGGAGGCGCCGCCCACAATGGTGCTGACCCGCGCATCCCGAAAGATTCGCGAAATGGGATATTCATCCATGTAGCCGTAGCCGCCAAAGAATTGCAAACAGGTATCGGCGATTTTCTTCGATAATTCCGTGGTGAGCAGCTTGACCATTGAGTATTCCCGTACAGCCTGCTCTCCCTGTTCATAAAGCCATGAGGTGTAGTAGGTCAATTGTCGTGCGGCTTCCAACTCAGTTGCTGCATCTGCCAGAGCATGCCGGATCACCTGAAATTTTGCCAGCGGTTTATTGAACACTTCGCGCTCCGCAATGTACTTCAACGTTTCTTCGATACAAATATCGCACGTTCCAACCGAGGTAATCGCCGCTACCAACCGCTCCAACTGGAAGCTTTCCATAATATAATAGAAGCCCATATTCTCCTGGCCGATGAGGTTGCTGGCCGGTACACGCACGTCGTCAAAAGAAAGCTCGCCGGTGTCAGAGCAGTGCAGTCCCATTTTTTCCAGCTTTTTAGCGGAAAAGCCAGGCGTGTCGCTGTCCACAATAATCAGACTGATGCCTTCAACGCCAGCTTCGGGACCGGTTTTCACGGCCACGGTGATAAAGTCTCCATAAACCCCGTTGGTGATAAATGTTTTGGAGCCGGTGATAACGTACTCGTCACCCTCTCTTACGGCGCGGGTGCGAATAGCGGCCACATCGGAGCCAGCGTCAGGCTCAGTGACTGCCAGAGCGCCGACCAGCTTCCCGGCAATTGAAGGAACAAGGTACTTTTCTTTCAGCGCCTCGCTGCCGACTTTGAAAAGATGCGCCGTGGCCATGTACTGCTGCACCAGCACTGCCGCGGTGAAACCGGCTAAGGCACAGTGGCCCACTTCCTCCAGAAAGGCAACTGTGTAAAAAAAGTCCGCATCCGCACCGCCGTATTTCTCCGGAAAATTAATACCCAGAAATCCCAACTCGCCCATTTTCTTCCAGATGGTGCGCGGAATTTTCTTTTCCTTTTCCCACTCGTTTGCGAACGGGATCACTTCTGTTTGCATGAATTGTCGTGCGGTGTTGCGGAACAGGTCGTGTTCTTCGGTAAAGTAGGGTGATTGCATATTATTGATCTCCTTTGCCCTTGGCTATATAAAATGTTCCTATTGCTTTTGCAATGAGATGCTCATCGTTTCTTATTTCTGATTCAAGTACAGCAATTCTTCTACTTTTGTGAGTAACCGACGTATCACAGGTAAGCGTGCCCGAATTCACCGCCTTGAGATAAACGATCTTTATCTCTATTGTGGTACATATCTCCTCTTCGTTTAAATCGGTGTAAAGTGCTGCACCCATGCCAGTGTCTGCCATCGAGTAGATAACACCGCCA
>JBHHZW010000324.1:0-3266 GCA_046758305.1 Bacteroidota bacterium
GTGAGTGGAACGACTTCGTTCGTGGGTTTTCCGCACGCAATCAGTTCCGGCTCGTTGTGTTCAATGGGAATGCAATTCCGAAGCTTTTGCGGGAAACTCCACTCCTGTACGTCCTCGGAGTCCGGTATGTGAGGACTTCTCCTGAGGAGGTTGTGGAAGCTTACGCGACAAGGGCTCATGATCCTTCCATCGGATTTCGAGCGGGATCCGTACGATCCCCGAGGGTCATGGCCCTCACCCAGGACTTGGACGGCGAAGAGATCAGGTTAATTATAGGCGCGACTGGTGAAAAGAAGATGACGCTCACTCTGCGCGGTGATCTCTGCGATGGCGTTCGGAGGGACGTAACGGCAAAAATCGCGTATGCGCTGTTTGAGAGGGAAGGCCGCAACCATGGCCGAGATTTTGAGCATTGGGGTGAGGCCGAAAGAATTATTCGGGATCTGGAGCGGATGGTGAACGAAGGCTTTGTCTAACGGTCGTTCGGTTTATGTTGTAGGATGTTCATAGCCATATCCAAACGGGATCGTCTGTCTTTGATGAATAACATGTGTTACAAAAGGGAGTGAAATCCATGCGCTATGGGTTTTCCAAGGTCGTAAACCTTTCGTACGAGCAGGCAGTTGAAAAAGTGACGGAAGAGCTTCGGAAAGAAGGGTTCGGGGTTCTCACGACAATCGACGTGAGGGACACGCTGAAGAAGAAGCTCGACCTCGACTTTAAGAAGTATGTGATCCTCGGTGCGTGCAACCCGCCGCTTGCCCACAAGGCACTGGAAGCCGAAGAAGAGATCGGCTTGCTGCTGCCGTGTAACGTCATCGTCTACGAGAAAGGACGCGAGACCGTCGTGGCAGCGTTCGATCCGCAGGTGATGTCGAAGATCATCGAGAATCCTGCTGTCGATTCGATCGCCGACGAAGTGAAAAACCGGATCCAGAGGGTGATCGATGCGGTGTGAGAGTCGTTCGGTGTTGTGATGGCGGATCGCATGTGCAGCGGCAAGTGTTCGTAAGTTTGCCCACCTTCCCAGCTTGGTCGATTTGTCGGCAAAGATAAGACGCATTCAGCCGACACGGTCACAGGAATACCTCGAACTCCCACGGAGTGCGCATCAACCATCCCCGGTCGATGCCGACTTAGCCCCTCCGGAATGCTTTGTTGCAATTGACGGTTCGTCAGGTTACCTTTCCAGCAGGAGGGGTGTCCTCTCGTGAACCTTCTCTTTTTTATTGCGACGATCCTGGCTGCGGGTGGCCTGCTGTGGGTCGTTGTCGCGAGGAACAAGGAGCTCTACAGTGCGCGGCTCTTTTCTCTCGTTTTGGCGCTTCTCATTGGCTATCTTCTCATCCACAGCCTACACTTTGCGATGGGCCGGGTTGGCGATGTGACGCTGCTCGACCAGGGCTGCCACTCTTTCCTAGTTCTCCTGCTCGTCGGCGTGACCTATTTTACTTGGGTGATGCCGGACCGAATGTCTGCGCCGACATGGGTCATTGCTGTTCTTCTGGTGCCGGCGCTTTTGCTTCTTGTAGCAATCTGGACTGAACAAGTGATTGCAGAATCGCACTTTCGCGGAGAGATGTTCGAACCACACTTTGGGCCACTCTACCCGATTTACGTGCTCTGGTTCGCTGCAATCTCAGCGTTTGCACTTACCGTTATTGCACTCAAGCTTCGGAAGGAGCAAGATCCGGATCGACGAGTCCAGTTGAACCTCGTGCTCATCGGATTGGTCGTTACGCTTACGATCACCTTTTTGCTTGGGGCAGTCCTGCCATGGACGAGCGGGATCTATCAGCTAGTGGAGTTGAGCCCTCTCTCTTTCTTGTTCGGCATGGTTCTGTTTGTGGCGTATGCAATTGGCCGGCATCGACTCTTCTCTGATGCGCTGGAGCGCGTCGGGCGGTTCAGCATCAACCAAAAAATCTTCGTCGCGGCGGCGGTGCTCGTCCCGATGATTATCCTTACCATCCAGATACCCATCGGTCGACTGATCCTCGGAATCCACGCTGAGACTGAGTGGACACGGTTCATCATTGTCAATATCCTGGGCGGGATGCTTGTCAGCGCTACCCTTGCGTTCGTCGTCATTGCGATCATTTCAAAGCCATTGAAAGAGCTGAGGAAACAATCGGACGCCATTGCTCATGGTAATTTTGAGGCAGTTTCGGGAATCCGTTCCGCAGATGAGTTCGGGGAGCTATCGTTCGCGTTCGATCAGATGGCTCAGTCCCTCCGGGACGTTCACCGGTCTCTCTACGCAAAAATTGAAGAACTCGAGACCGCATACAAGGAGCTCGACCTGACGCAGAAGAAAGTGATCGAGTCCGAGAAGCTTGCAGCCCTCGGGCAAATGGCCGCGGGAGTGGCACATGAAATTAAGACGCCACTCACGTCCATCAAGATGAACACGGAGCTTCTGAACCGAACTCTCGTACTTTCGGGCGATGAACAGGACTCGTTCGGTATCATACAGAAGGAATTAAATCGCCTTGAGGCCTTGGTCAAGGACGTCCTATCCTTTGCGCGGCCAACCGAGCTTGACCGGTCGTCAGTTGACCTCGTTATGCTGGTGAAAGAGGTCGTTGACCAATATGCTCCTGAATACTCTTCACGCGGAATTCGTGTTCGAACGGGAGTGGGGCTTTCGAACAGGACGGTCCTCTGCGATCGTGCGAAAATCAAGCAAGTGCTCCTCAACGTAATCGGCAACGCTGCAGACGCGATCAAGACGCAGGGAACGATCACCGTGCGCACGTCAGTCGACGAGCAGCGGGGCTGCGCTGTAGTGGAAGTGGACGATACCGGTGAGGGGGTTCCTGTGGACCAGCTAGGGAAAGTCTTCGAGCCATTCTTCACGACCAAACCGAGCGGAACAGGACTGGGCCTTTCGATCAGTAGGCGCATCGTCGAGCAGCACGGCGGGAAGATCGAAGTTGCGAGTCAAGTGAACAAGGGCAGCACCTTCCGTATCGAACTACCCCTCCAAACGAATGTGGCCACATGAGCACAATTCTTGTCATTGATGACGATGAATCTATCCGGAGGACCCTGCAGAAAGTTCTCACGAAAGAGAACTATACGGTTCTGACGGCAGCGAACGGAGGTGAAGGGATCCAACTCGTGGAGCAGGAACAGCCAGCCGTCGTCATTTCCGATATCCGAATGCCGGGAATGGATGGTCTGACGGCGCTGGAAAAAATAAAGATGATTGAGAAGAACATCGCTGTCGTTATCATCACGGCGCACGACGACATGCAGTCCAC
>JBHHZW010000325.1:0-3249 GCA_046758305.1 Bacteroidota bacterium
AAACAAAGAAAACGTGCGGCAACAGGTCAGGGATTAATATGATCAAGATATTTGTTTTGGACGATCATGCCATTATTCGTGAAGGCTTGCAAAGGATTGTTTCAAAAACGGATGACATGAAAATTGTTGGTGAAGCTAGGAATGCCAAAGAAATAATCAATGAAGCCTTGAAAGCCAATTGGGACGCAGACATCGTTCTGTTGGACATAACGCTTCCCGGTCGGAGCGGGATAGAGGTGATGAATGAATTGAAAATCATAAGGCCCAAATTGCAATTCTTGGTCTTGAGCATTCACCCCGAAGACCAGTATGCTGTGCGGGCATTGAGGTCTGGTGCATCGGGGTATATGACAAAGGATAGTGCGCCGGAACAATTGATTGGTGCCATCAGGAAGATTTATTCGGGAGGCAAGTATGTCAGCCCGAGTCTCAGTGAGAGGCTGGTCAGTTACGTCAGAGATGATCGAGACCGTCCATTGCATGAAACCCTATCTAACAGGGAATTTCAGGTGATGTGCATGATTGCTTCAGGGAAAACGGTAACGGAGATTGCAAAGGAATTGGCGCTTAGTGTAAAAACCATCAGCGCCTATCGAACCAAGGTGCTGGGAAAAATGGACATGAAAACCAATGCGCAGCTCACTTTATACGTATTACAAAAACAACTCACGGATTGGTCGACTGTGTGACGTATGTGATTTCGGTATTATCCCTATGCCATTGTGAAGTTTGTCTGTACTCCCCCGTTTGATTTCTAAGACAAACTCCTAGGCAAAAAACAGGGATAGTCTCATCCCCAAAACCGGTTCTGTCCGGTTTTCAGGTTTAGCCTCTTTCCCTAACTTACACTCCAGCTGTATTCATGAAGCAAGTCAAATAGTTGATAGAAATCAAGTTTGAAAGTTCTTGTCGTAGATGACTCCGAGATTGTTCGGCAAAGATTGGCCAGCATGTTATCAAAGCTGGAATGGGTTGAAAACATTCGGGTTGCAAGTGGGAGCGTCGAAGCCATTGCTGCGGTTCGTGATGAGAGACCTGAGGTGGCGATCTTGGATATTCACTTGCCCGGCGGAAGCGGGATAAGAATCCTCAGATATATTAGAAAGCACCGTCCAGATACCAAGGTCATTATGCTCAGCAATTCCTCACTGCCTCAATATCGAAAGACATGTTTTGAAAATGGCGCAGATTTCTTTTTTGACAAGTCTACGGAATTTCAGAAAGTGGTTAGTGTCGTTACCGAAGCCTGCAAGAAACAACAGAAGGCGAAGAATGGCAATAATAGACAGTCAAAAAAGGAGCGATGAACATGAGCAGAATAATGCAGTCAAACGTGCTGGTAATCGTTATAGCAGGGCTTCTATCCTCTCTGATGGAGCAAGCCCACGCTATTCCGGCGTTTGCCCGCAAGTACAGAACAAGTTGTACAACGTGTCACATTGCAGTACCCAAGCGTAACGCCTTTGGCGAGGCCTTTCGAAGAAACGGTTACGTCATGCCGGAGGGCGACGATCTTCTAATCAAACAGGAACCGGTGTCTCTGGGTTCAGAAGAGTGGAGGGAACTGCTTCCTCACGCCATCCCGCCGGGTCTGCTGCCGGCCGAATTTCCACTTGCGGCCTATGCCCATCAGCGATTCGTGGCGGAATTCGGGGAAGACAAGAAAGGCAACCAGATTGAGTTCGACATGCCTCACGAACTCGAGGTGTTCATGGGTGGAACATTCGGGGAACAGTTCTCATTCTTCGGCGAATGGATCATGTTTGAAAAGGGCAAGAATGCGCCGGGGCTGAAGAGATTTTTCTTTCAGCTCAGCGACCTCGTCGGGCCCAAGAACGCTTTCAACATCCGTTTGGGACGGATAGAACCTGCTATCACTGAAGGGTACGTTGACAACAACAGAATTACACTGGAGCACGCCATGACACTTGACTATAAGGCTACGGGCAAGTGGCGGCCCAGGGACCAGCAGTCAGGGGTCGAATTCCGCGGCATACTTAACCATCGTTATCAATATGCCCTCGGCGTAGTAAACGGTGAGAAGAAGACGATTGGCGATGACACGGATGAGAAGGACGTATACGGACGGGTGGCTGCTAAGTTTGGCGGTCTCCCTCTTGACGGCTTCCAAGTTGAAGAACTGACCAGTCTCAAAGAACTGGACAATTGGGCAGATAATTCCCTGACCGTAGGCGCGTATCTCTACCAGGGGAATTACGTGGCGCCAAACGAGGTAGATAACGATTTCAATCGTTTCGGTGCCGATCTGCACGGCAACATCAACCGCATCGACCTTTTTGCGGGTGTCATCATCGGTACCGATAACAATCCAGACGGCCTCGTGGACGCGACGGCAAAGGAAAAAGAGCTCAACAGCCTCGCCTGGTTTGCCGAAGGCCAGTATCTCTTCTTTCCGTGGCTTATCTGTGGTGTCCGGGTTGGCGGCGCTTCGTCGGATCAAAATGGTGCGACCATAGATAACTTCACAACGGTTTCGCCAAACATTACCATTCTGGCCCGGCCCAATGTTAGGTTCACTCTTGAAGGCCTAGTTAAGAGTGGGACTGCTGGCGGAAGTGAGATCAAAGACGCTCTCACCTGGATCAAGCTTAACACGATGTTCGTTTTCTAGGGGCCTTTGTGAAACCGTTGCTTGTGGACGTGGCGGGTATGCCATGACCGTCACGATGCCCAGCATTAAGTTGAGATGGATTGCACTTGGGATTGTCTCCTTTTTGGTTAACAGTTTAGGTGGTCAGGAGGCGGGGACGATTACGGGTACGGTGACTGTCAGGGGCTTGCGTAATGCATCCAACGTGGTGGTTTATATCGATAAGTTTGCCGGAAAAAAGTTCGAGCCACCAAACGAACATGCTGTCATGGATCAGATCAACCTTAAATTCGTTCCGCATGTGCTGCCGATTCTTGTTGGGACCTCGGTTGATTTCCCCAACAGTGACGAGGTGCGCCATAATGTGTTTACTCCTTCGGAGGTGGGCGGCAAATTCAATCTGGGCCAGTATCCCAAAGGAGTCGTTAAGACAGTCACCTTTCCCAAACCCGGCATAGTCGTGCTATTATGCAATGTGCATACGGAGATGTCGGCGTATGTTGTGGTGTTGGAAACCCCTTACTTTGGTGTGACGGAGGTCAAACTTGGTCAAAGGGAAGGACATTACACAATCGAGGATGTACCACCCGGAACCTACGTTCTCAAAGCGTGGCATCGCAAAGCGATGGAAGCCGAAC
>JBHHZW010000326.1:0-3231 GCA_046758305.1 Bacteroidota bacterium
CCAGTAGGCAATGGCGTCATCGATGCTCTCGCAGAGGCGAACGTGCTCATTGACAGGAACCCTGATCCTCCGCAGGGTTTTCAGGTTATCATAATGACTTGTCAGATCGGTGGATTCGCTTCGAAGAGAGTAAGCGGAAAACCGAAGTGGCCTCTTGGACACGAGTTTCGGGTCCTGAAGTTTCAGTGTCCCCGAGGTCGCGTTTCGGGGATTTGCAAATAGTTTCTCTCCGGCGCGCTCCCGCTCTTTGTTCAGCCCCTCGAAATCCTTCTTCTCCATATACACTTCACCCCGCACCTCGATGTTAAGGAGATGGCGTTCCTTCGCCTGAAGTCGAAGCGGGATCGAGCGAATCGTCTTGAGGTTACCGGTAATATCGTCCCCGAGCACGCCATCCCCGCGCGTCGCGCCGAGAATTAAGATTCCTTCCCGATACCGCAGGCTGATAGCCACCCCATCGAATTTGACTTCACAGACGTACCGGAAGGGTTGCTTCGGGAGAAGCGATCGGACACGCCGGTCGAAATCGCGCGCCTCCTCCTCGTTGTACGCATTCGAAAGGCTCAGCATCGGGACTTCATGAACAACGGTGGGGAATTCTTTGGTGGGCTGACCGCCGACACGTTGGGTCGGGGAGTCAGGGCTCATGAGCTCTGGATACTGTGTCTCGAGCCCGATGAGCTCGCGCATCAATCGGTCATACTCGGCATCGGAGATGGCGGGTTCAGCGAGGACGTAGTATCGATAGTCGTGTTCTTGGATCTCCCTGCGCAGCTTCCCAACGCGGGCGATTACTTTCTGGGGAGTCTTCACTGCGGAACCCTCCCTCGGCTAGAGGGGATTGGCACGCACGTTCATTCCCGGTGGGTCAGCTCCCTCCAGGTGAGCTGTACATCGCGTACGACCGCTCCAGGCTTTCCAAGTGATCCAATCGTTTGGTCGTTCAACGTGAGGGTCATACCGCCAGCATTTCCGAGGGTGATACTGAACTGCTCCTGGGCTTTCCAGGTTTTGCTTTCACGCGGACCAAACAGGTACTCGGTCGTGTCTTTGTCATCAACCACGATGCTCATCCAAACGCTATCCGTCGTCGTCGCTCGGAGAATGAGACTATCGACCGAAGCGTTGAATCCCTGGTCCCTTAGCGACAAGGCGAATGCGGACTTTTTGGTGGTTGCTGCGGCCTCCTCGGATTCCCTGAGAACTTGCTGAAAGGGCACTTCGCGTACGGGAGCCGTAACAGTATCGCGATGGGATGAGTGCAGGAAGAGCCAGGAGACGACAATCAAGACGAGAACGCCTAGGCTTGTGATGATTACTTGTGGAATATTCTCGGTCATCCAAGATTGAATGTGAGAGACCATCCGACGAGGCATTCGAGAAAGTGTTACACTCTCTCCGGCTTGTGCCGCAGCGCTCCGCTCGGCATCCCGTTGGCGCTGCAACTCCCCAATTGCGCGGTCGAACTGCTGAACTGTCTCCGCGGCGTCCAATCCGATGCACGAAGCATACTCCTTGACAAACGCACGCATGTACACATGAGGAAGAAGAAAGTAGTCCCCACTTTCCAGAGCGTTTAGAGCAGGCAGACTGATCTTTGTGGCTGAAGCAACGGTGAGGAGTGTGATGTTCTTTGCTTCGCGGGCTTTTTTCAGTTCCTCAGCGAACCAATGCATAAGAGTACATTAGGAACACATGGATACATAGAGGAGAAGAAGAGACAGCAATCTATTCCTCAGGATTTACGGCTCAAGAACGTCGATGAAATTTGGAGAAGAAAGGGCCAGAGGTAAAATCGCAGACCGTTCAGATGCCCCGTCGTTTCCTGCCGCTAAAGTAAGCCGTTTCCAGTATATTTGCAAGTTGGCGGCGTCACAACCTCAAAGATTTTTCGGGCGGTCAAGCACTTCGCGGACCACCTTGGCAATATCCTCGATTTGGTACGGCTTCTGGAGAAAACCTTCGATTTTCCCGTTAAACGCATCGATCCCCAGTCCACCGCACCCATACCCACTGGAAATCAAGACCGGGACATTCGGCTCAGACTGGTGGAGTCGTTGGAGGGTTTCATGACCGTCCATCTGGGGCATGTCGATGTCAAGGATCACGAGGCCAATCATCGACTTCTGCTGGCGATAGAGACTCAACGCCTTCTCGCCGTCTTCAGCAACGATCACTTTGTACCCTAAGCCCATCAGCATATCTGAAGCAATTTCACAGACCGGGGGTTCATCATCTACTAGTAAGATAGTCTCAGCTCCTCCCCGGAGCTTTTGCTGACGGGGTTCGCGTCGAATGCGCTTCTCGCTCGTCAACCGAGGTAGGAAGAGGACAAACGTTGTGCCGACGCCTTCTTTGCTTTCGACATGAATGAAACCGCCGTGGCCGTGAACGACACCGTAAACGACGGAAAGGCCAAGGCCTGTTCCCTTTCCGGAATCCTTAGTCGTGAAGAACGGCTCGAAGATTCTCTGGAGAACGCGACGCTCCATCCCGATACCCGTGTCGCCGATCACGACCTTCAGGTACGTTCCGGATTTGCCCTGCTCGTAGAGGGATGCCGTGCCCTCATGGAGATCGGCATAGTTTGTCTCCACCGTCAGCGTTCCTCCTTCCGGCATAGCGTCACGGGCGTTGATGAAGAGGTTCAGGAAGGCTTGCTGGAGTTGACCTTCGTCCCCGTTCATGATCGCCAGATCCTCTGCGTATGCCTTCTTGACAGCGATGCTCTTGCTCACGCTCCGCTCGAACAGTCGGAGCGTTTCATCAAGAATGGAGTGGACGTCGACCGGTCGTACACGGACGTGATCTCTTCGAGCAAACGTGAGTAACTGTCGGGTGAGTGCAGCGCCCCGACGCGAAGCAGCTTCAATCATATCGACGTATTTGTACCATTTCCCCTTAGGAGACATTCTCCGCCGCATGATGGAAGCAGAGCCGAGGATCGACGACAGAATGTTGTTGAAATCGTGTGCCACACCGCCAGCGAGACCACCGATGCTATCGATTTTCTGAGCCTGGCGGATTTTCTGCTCCATCTTCTTTTTCTCGGTGATATCGCGAGCGACTGTGACGGTGAATCTTGGCCTAGCTTCGTGATCGAAGACGATCGTTGTACTGACGCTTACGTCGATCACGGAGCCGTCCTTTCGAAGCATCTGCTCTTCGATGCCTTTCGGTTCTTCTCCGAGGTCGAAAATGCGCTGGAGTGATTGACGGACGTCGCCGTAG
>JBHHZW010000327.1:0-3224 GCA_046758305.1 Bacteroidota bacterium
CTAGCCCTGTGGTGATCTCGTCTGGGTGCGCCAGGTCTACGACAAAACCCCGCGGCCGAAGATCGCCGGCCGGATTATGGTTAACGGCAATGGCACGAAACAGCAAGCCAGCAAGTGTGATGCTCAGAACACGGCACCTAAATCGCATGTCGCTAGTTATACGCCGACATTCAAAAGAATCTTGGTTGCGGTAGACAACTCTCCACGGGCGAGCATGGCGATTGACACGGCGGTTGCCATTGCACGAAAATTCGGCTCTGAGGTCGTGGGTATCCATGTTTATGCGGCACGGCTGCACGATCGCCGTTTCGTTGAAATGGAAGACGGCCTGCCGGAGAAATATCAACAACCGCAGGAACTAAAGAGACAGCGCGATATTCACGACTCCCTCATCACCAAAGGTCTTGAAATGATTGCTGAGTCCTACCTCGACGTGGTGGCAAAGAAATGCCATGAACACGGGGTCCGTTTTTCGAGGCAGCGCGTTGAAGGGAAAAACTACAAAGAGCTGGTGGGCGCCATTCAAGAGCAGCGATACGATTTGGTGGTTATGGGCCTGACGGGCCTGGGGGAAACTGAAAAAGATGTTATAGGCAGTGTCTGCCTGCGCGTGATTCGCCGCGTCCAATCCGACTGTTTGATCATCAAGAACGGCGTCGAGATGGGTGGGCGAATTGTGGTCGCCATTGACGGCAGCCCGCAGTCGTTCGGCGGTTTGAAAACGGCATTGGCGCTCGGCAAGGAGTTGGTGGTGCCAGTGGAGGCAGTGGCGGCTTTCGATCCCGACTTTCACGTCACCGCCTTCCGCAGCCTGGAGGGGATCCTCTCTGATGAAGCTGGGAAAGTCTTTCGGTTCAGAGAACAGGAGCGGCTGCACAATGAAATCATTGATAAGGGCATCGCGAAAATCTACAGGGATCATCTCGAACTCGCGCGAAAGGTTGCCGTTGAAGAAGGCATGCAAATCGAGACACAACTGCTTAGAGGCAAGCCCTTCTCTGCAATCCTGGACCATCTTCGCGCAAACCAATCATCGCTTTTGGTCGTGGGACGTGTCGGAGTCCATGCCGATGATAACCTTGACATCGGCAGCAACACAGAAAACCTGTTGCGCTCGGCGCCTTGCAATGTTCTGATTTCCGCCAGGGTGTATTCGCCGCAGCCAGCGTCTAACAACAAACAAGGGGCGGTAAGCCTACCGTGGGATGAGGATGCTCTGGCTCGATTAGATAATGTGCCCGAATTTGCCAGAGGAATGGCGAAAAAAGCCATAGAAGACTATGCCAGAAGTGAGGGACACGAAATCGTTACGGTTGAGGCAATGTTGGCGGCTAGAGAGAAATTTGGAATGTGATAAGACTACAATGTTAATTGTTCCGTCGTCGCAATTTGAAATCACTTCTATCTCGAACGATGGAAAAATCCAGCCGATATCATAGACATATTGATCACTCCGAAAAAATAGCCCACACAGATCAAAAACTCACACAGAAAAAATAAATTTCAATGGTTCGTGTGGTTCTTTGATGAGCGGGGGCGAATCAGTGGGAAAAAGAATAAAAGTTTCGTGTTGCGAGAAGTCGTGACGACCACTGAATTGGTGTGCAGATCTCCATGGAACACAAGCCGTACTTGATCTCCTGGAACGTTACCAGACGCTGCAACTTGAACTGTGCCCATTGCTACATGGATGCCGGGATGAGGGAGGTGGCCTCCGAGAGCGAACTGACGACCTCGGAAGGTTTTCAGTTGCTAGATGAGATTGCAGAGCTCAGCCCTGGCGCGATGCTCGTGTTGACCGGTGGGGAGCCCTTGCTGCGCCGGGATATTTTCGATTTGGCTCAGTACGGGGTCAGGAAAAAGTTGATGGTTGTCCTGGGCACGAACGGCTATCTGGTGACTGAGGAGGTGGTCAAAAAACTTGTTGACATTGGCGTGCGAGGTTTGGGCATCAGCCTTGACTCTTCGAATCCGAAAGAGCACGACAATTTCCGGGGCAAAGACAACTCATGGCAGCGGGCCATGGGAGCCATGCAGGCATGCCGCAAATGGCGATTGGAATTTCACGTTCAGACCAGCATCACTTCGGGCAACGTTTCCGAAATTCCTTACCTCATCGAGCTCTCGCGTCACCAGGGAGCCAAAGTTTTCAATTTGTTCTTTCTGGTTTGTACGGGCCGCGGTCAGCAGGTCACAGATATTTCCCCGACTCAATATGAAGAGGTGTTATCGCTTATTGTCCTGTCGGGTGGGCAATACAGGGATATGATGGTCCGTGCCAGATGTGCACCTTATATCAGCAGAATTGCACGTCAAAGTGGAAAAGGATTCCCGCTTTACCAAGACTACGTTGGCTGTATCGCCGGGACAAATTACTGCCGCATCACACCCGAAGGACAGGTGACTCCTTGCCCATATTTGCCGGTGGTTGCCGGCAACCTGAGAGAGAAAAGCTTTTTCGAAATATGGCATCAATCGAAGATTTTTGATCAACTCAGAGAAGCAAATTTGCGGGGCAAATGTGGGATATGTGATTACAAGTCGATTTGCGGCGGCTGCCGGGCTCGAGCCTTTGCAAGCACCGGTAACTACTTGGCCGAGGATTCATGGTGTCAGTACGAGCCTAAAACCCAAGGAAAAACTGCAACTCAGGTTGTACGGGAGCAACCTAACAACCCGATTTGGAGCGAAGAAGCCATGGGCCGGTTTGAAAAAGCACCGGCCTTTGTTCGCCAAATGGTCATGAATAAGATTGAGAAATATGCAATAGAAAATGGGTACGACAGAATCACCCCCAAAATAATTGAAGAAGCAAAAAAGAGTCTGAACATGAAGAGGAAATTCATGTAGCCAATGGCAACTCAGCTTTTGTGCGAAGTTTAAGATGGCAGAGAAATTATTCGGACAAATCCGAGATCTTCCTGACAGACTTTTACATCTGAGATTGGTCGACATGAATATCGAGGATCTGGTTGAGAATATCGGCGGATGCACCGGAGTAGGCCGCAGGGGTTTCTACGTCCGCTCCTAACTGACCCACACGTTCGGGCTAACTTCCTATTCTCAATCTTTGCAACGAATTGCAACTCTCTATCTCAAAAATGAGAACGACGATCTTTGATGGACCTCAAGAAACGGTCAATTCACACCACAATAGGCATGTTCTTCTTGCACGAAAATTGGCACAAGAGTTGACGCGGGATAAACAGGTCTAATTATCTTTC
>JBHHZW010000328.1:0-3224 GCA_046758305.1 Bacteroidota bacterium
TTCAGTCGGAATGAGTATAAGAAACAAATTCAATAGGTTGAGAGAAATATAGCGAAAATTCCGGGTTCGACCGAATCTGATGCAGTGATCACCCTCGGAATGTGTTGCATCCGTCGCGACTTTATGGTTTGCTAGAACATCACAGAACTGTTGGGCTACTCAGATGGATGTTGCCCTGATTCTTGTCGAGCAATAGATTCACGTATGGAGTCGTTTCGTATGGCGAAAGGGAGCACGTTTCGGGTCGAATTGGGGTTGAGCGACATCAAGGTCAAGCGCGTTGAAGTCGATCACATAGGAGATTATCACATCTCTGTGTCATGCACGGCAATACGCACCAGGTGTTCGAGGTGTGGCAAGGTCATCAGCACGTCTCACGGCCACTGCAAAGCATCCGTCATCGAGCATCTGCCGATTTTAGACTGCAGAGTCTTCATTCACGTGAAATGGCCGCGTTTCATCTGCGCCGATTGTGACGACAAAACGACCTCGTTTCGGCCCAACTGGGTGAATGCGACAGGGCAAATGACGGTGGCATATGAAGATTACGTGCTCAAATGTCTGATCAACACAACCGCCAAAGATGTTGCCGAAAAGCTGAGAATCACGGAAGATATCGTCGAAGGGCTTGTTGACCGTCGGATTGCCTTAGAGGTCGATTGGTCTCAGTATCATCCTGTCGTGCTCGGTCTTGATGAGATTGCCATGAAAAAAGGGCACAAACAATATCTCACCATTATCTCTGATATCAGTATTGCAGGGAAGACGAGAGTCATCGCTGTGTTGAAAGGCCGGACTCGAGACGACATTCTGCCATTTTTGCGTAAGATTCCTGACAGAGTGATTGCCAATTTACAGGGCATCTGCATTGATATGTCCGGCAGTTATTTTTCAGCCTTGAAAGAGCGTATTGGCAATCAAGAAGTCTTTGAGAAGCTGGTGACGATAGATCGGTTTCACTTAGCAAAGCTCATAGGTGAGAAGGTAGATAAGGTGCGCAAGAAAATCCTCAATCAGCTCCGTCAAGAGCATGCAAAGAATGAGGCCACACTGGAGGCATTGAAAGGGACCATGTGGCCATTTCGGCATCATCCTGAACAGTGTACCGATGAAGAGGCTGCCAAGCTCGAGGAGTTATTTCACGTAGAGCCTACCTTGCGAGTATTACGTGACCTGAGAGAAGATCTGTATCATATTTTTGAAACACAACACACCAAAGAAGAAGCAAAAGATACCATAGAAACCTGGATAGAGAAAGCCGAGCAGCATGATGCCTTCAAGGGATTTATAAAAACGTACCGAGAATTTGAAGCAAACATTCTCAACTATTTTATACATCGTTACAACAGTGGTCCAGTAGAAGGACTAAACAACAAAATAAAAGTCATCAAGCGTCGCTGTTTTGGATTCAGAAATATTACCTATTTTGCGAAACGAATCTTCCTGGACGTCAACTACAAACCGGTTTTGATTCCCGTTTAACACATTGTAAAGATGCTATAATGGTCCGCTTCGCTGCCTGGAGAGCAGTTATGGGGAAAAAACGTCAACATCCTGCGACGATAGACGAGAGAGAGACCTTTGCAAGCCACTCTGTGATAATTTTCGATCATTCAAGCTCAGCAGGACGGTAAATTGGCTGCCATCTCCACAAATTTGCAATATACCACCACACCAGATCCGGTAGAGCCTGATTTTCCGGTTCCAGGCGGCCCGTGTATGGCAAGGCTCATGTCGCTCAGCACGTCGATTATGGCGCTATGCTGTGAGGAATCAGCATCATAAATCAGCTGTGGTACTGACGTCGGTTGTGCCGGTTCATCGATCGCGTAATCATCCCCGAACGGGCTCTCCGCATCGCCCGCGGAAGCAATCAAAGCTGTCATTGCCGGGTGCCCGAGAAATGCCTGTGGATCTGTCCAGTTTCTATCAAGGTCGAGATCTTCGTAGATCGCCAGCTTCGAGAAGGGAAAGACGCCGACCGTAAGGAAGCGTCGGACTTGCCAGCGCGTTTTTTCCCCGCAGAGGCTTTCCACTTTCGTAAAGTAACTTTCTGGCGTATCGTCTATCTCGAAAGAGGGCAAAACCAGTCCGAAGTGGTGTTCTAAATATCTCTCAAGCGTGATGTTAGAACGGGTGGGCTGATCGAGTGAGGTCACGAAATATCGGTAGCGCTGGCCTTGACGTCGTCGATTGACCTCCAATGGCAGAATAAGTAGCGGTGCATAATGCACCCGCTCGGATTTCTCGTCCTCGTACCACTCGAGAAAACCGAAGGCCGCGGACAAAATTGGGATTCCTGTCTCGCGCACGCTAGAGCGGGCTCGATCGCGCAATCCCCGTAATTTGGCTTCGAGCTGGTCAATGAAATGCAGCGTCTGCAGGCCATCATCGTGGTGGCGTTCAAATGTGTCGTCTGATCTATCGTTCGGTAAATCATAACTGGGATCAAAGCCCCGACGTCGCGCGAGATCGGCGGGTCTCAACCCTGACTCTGGTTCCCATTCCGGCATGCGAAGCCTGAAACGGACACGATCACGAGCCTTTCGCTCGAGTTCACTGAAACTCTTTTGCGATACTCGACGCCGCTCTAAAGCTTCATGCTCCTCTCGGTAGATCGGATCGGTACGTTTGAATTCGGCAAGCGTTGCTATGAACTCTTCTGTCTCCTCATCGTCGGGTTGCAAACGTGGGGGTTCGAGTGCAAGAAATTCCATTTCACTTCCGCCTTCCAGCTTCTCGAATATAACGTCGGGCCGTTCATCTACGATGCGCACATGCGTGGCGGCTCTTTCGTTGTGGCGGAACGAGAGCAGTGGATTTCGTAAGGTGAGATCAAGAAGCTTGCGACGGAAGTCCGAAATCTGCTGTCGAATGTGAGCGATCAGGACATCATTGTCTGGCATGGATCGTGTCCCCCGTTGACTGGCATCGAACAATTATGCCTTTACCTGTGCTTCGAGAGATTGAATTGGTACGGGTCAACAGAAAATAACGCATCAAGCTCCCCTGTTACGGGGTTGTCCGTATGCACCAAACACTCGTAGCTATTCAGGCTGTCGGTATCGTCACGGGTATTGGATGGGCGGTATGATACGCCTGAGTATGATAGGAGTCAATGGCTAAGGGACGGTAGACGCACGTATGGCTTCCTTGAACACAGGATTGAAGCGACCTCTACGGGTCGCCTCAATCCTTATTCGTTAGGCGAAGACTCGGTTAGC
>JBHHZW010000329.1:0-3215 GCA_046758305.1 Bacteroidota bacterium
GGTGATGAAGCGGTGTCCCGGATCGCCGTTTTGGCGTGGACAATATCCGATAACGGGACCCTAATCCGGAATCCGGGGACATAATACCAATTATTTTGAACGTAGATTTCTTATTGTGCAACCGATACCGCCTCAGGCTCAGAATTTGTCCCAATATCAACACTTCAAAAGCCCGACCCGCACTCGAATGCTCCAAGTCCGGGTTGACACAACGGTCGAAAGACATCTGGCTAGTCCTGCGGCAATGAGTTGCGTTGACACTCCACAAGAACGGTTATCGCTGCCCCCGAGCGAGCGATCCCAGTTGACTCTAACCGTCGCCCTGATGGCTGAACAGTGGTGTTGACGCCACCCCTATTAAGGACCTCCCTTACAACGGTACCTTTGATTGCGAATCCAACGTTCTGCGGGATATCGCCCGTTGCACGAGCCGTTCGTATGGCGTCGAGCTTTTCCGTGACGATCCCAAGGAGATTCCCAGATTGATCGAGGAGAGGACCGCCGCTGCTTCCAGGGTGAATCGGCGCAGAAATTTGCATACGAGATGGGTCATCTGCTATTCCAGCTAGCGCGGAGATATGACCAAAGGAAACCTTCGCCGAGGAAGCAAGGATGCCTGTAAACGGATAGCCAACCGCTGTCACGGGCTCTCCAACTTCGACTTCCGGCGACTCGCGAAACACTGCAGCCGCAGGAAAGCTAAGCGAGGTGCTCAACACCGCCAAGTCAGCGTCCGCGTTATTAAACTGAACCGAAGCGGGAGTCTTTCGTGTCGCTATGTCCGAAACGGAGATAAACTCGCATCCCGCAATAACATGGTTATTAGTGAGGATGAGTCCCCTTATTGAAATTACGACACCCGAGCCAGCGCTGAGCCGCGGCTGAGGCAAAGCAGAATGAGCGGGGGGTGGAGCGTTTTCCAACGCCCGATTAGCAGAGTTTATGATGGTTTGGTACACCTTTCGCTCGGCTTCGAGGGCACTTCGTTCATGAGGCAACGACGCACGCAGAATCTCTTGTCTGAGTCGGCGCCTCCCAAGCTCAGCCAATCGTCTCGCCTCGCGGAACGCATCTTTAGCCTCATCGTTGCGCCCAAGCGAATCTAGTGCTTGTCCGCGTATAAAATGACACTCCGGCCTTGGCGTCATCCGCAAACAACGATCTGCGGTGTTAAGAGACTCCTTCGGGCGATTTAGCGCCCATAATGCGAAGGCTTGGTCGCCCAAGGTCTCCGCAATTTCGGTGAGCGGGACAAACCGTCCGCAGTTTTTCTCTTTCTCCTTAGACGCGTTAAGGAGCCGTTCCCAATCCTTACTCTGGAATGCGTTAGTTATCGCCTCTGTAACGCTCGTACAGTACTCCACTGAATAGGCGAAGGACGACGGAGCGATCAGTACGACAAACAGCGCGGCCAACAATCTCATCATTGGTACGAGTGCGTAAGCTTTCATACCAAGTCTACAGTTTTCGCCTCGCAATCTATCTTGGCAGTTCTATAAGCCAAAATTGGACATTTGCTCGCAATATTGAATACCTCCGCGACGTTGTCAAGAATATATGTGTCAGCCTTGACAATCGGGACAGCTCTAAGCACCATGAACCCCACATCTGTAACCCGACTCTGCGGCGGGCGTGATTTTCCGATCATCTAGTTGAGTAAACATTATCATCTGTCAAGCCTGACACTGCATTACCTGTTTGTTGATTTGACTGTACGAAAGCGATCACGCAGCACGCTTTTTAGGCTCATCTGCATCGCCATTATGTGGTGCCGCAGTCGCGAATTGGCTCAAACCATTCCAGCCGAGAATGGCCGACATTATCAAACGCAATAAACAATCCGTACTGGTAAGAGTATGGGGGCGTTAGGAAGGCCTGGAGCTTGTTTTTATCTTTCAGTTCTTCATCACCCTCGGAGTTTGCGTCTTTTTTCATCTCGATGACCAACAAGTTATCAGTCGTATCTCGTCGATGAATGATGACATCGGGAAAGACTGTCCTGGCTCTCAGGCTGTCAATCGGCTCAGATGGAAGCGGGTAGGTCAGCTGCTTTTTGCGGTCATGGTCTCGGTTGTACTCACAATCAACGTGCCAGCCAGGAAACTGGGCTTGTAGGTATTCAGCCAGCTTGTGTGAAACGGATCTTTCGTTAACGTCTGCCCGGAGAAGAAAGAAATCATTTTTCTCCAAAGCTTCTAGCGCATTAGTTACATTCTCCTCCACGTATCGTCGTTCATGTGACTTCATGTATTTCTCGTGGGTTCACAAGCGAGCGGCAACGTCACTAATGAATCTACTGCTCTTGCTGCCCCCGCAATTGATCTGAGGTGCCCTCTTAATCTGCGTCGCAAGATCACCTGCAATATCCACGGCTTCCAGCACCTTGTCGAGCTCGTTGTAACAATGACCACTGCCGGTGCCCACTCTATCCCAGCAGCCCGCAGTATACCCAGGGTCCCAAATGTCAGGAGTTCTGGTGTTGGACTCGCGTAGTTTGCTTAATCTCCGATCTTGACCTCTAAATTCACCCACGCTCAGACCGGCCAAAATGCTTGCGGAGGGATTGGCGGGCGAGGCGTTCCCCTTCGTCGGTCAGGACGACGGACTTGGCCTTTGATTAGGGGTCCGTGATCCATCCCTTTTCGAAAAACAGATCCATGAGGTTCCAATCCAATCCCTTCGATACACGACCGTCATGTAGAGTGAGCGAAAGCAAGGCCAAAGCGGTCTCACACAGCTTCTACGTGTCTAGTCCTTTGAATACGTTCGATGATGCCATACCAATGTCCTTGAAATCGGGCGATCTTGATTCGGTTTACCGCTACGGCGATCAACCGCTGTCACGGAAAGTACCCCCGGTTTCATCGGTTCGTCAAGCTTTCCTTATCGATCAAGCGCCCAGAGGCGTATTTCTCAAGCAGGCTCGACATTAATGTCTGATAAGGTATCCCCTCCTCTAGAGCACGCTTTTGGATTGCCTCCAGGTCTTTCTCCGATATTCGGATATTAACACGCCGACTCTTCTTAAACGTCGACTCGGCATATGTCTGGTAACGCCCGCCCTCGGACACGGACCTGCAAACCGACCTCCACTCACCTCGCTCAACTGATTCCGAATGATAAGAAGATGCTTTTAAGGTTCAGCCACCGAGAACGAATTACTTGGCCCCAACGACCCCCCCTACTGGCCCGTAGTCGAGAATTCAGATGTACCG